>CAYYZR010000006.1:0-33387 GCA_964476005.1 uncultured Halomonas sp. | reverse complement strand
ACGTCGTTCATGACTTCTCCTTTGCATGCGACGTGGAGGTAGGCGGAGGTGTCCCCATGGACGCATGCATTATTCCGCATTTATCTAAATTAGTATTTGATCCATGTCATATATCTAATTTAGATAAACAGAAGTTTGTAAGCGCGGAGCACATCAAGTTTGCCAACGCATATTGAATGTTATAACATTACGTTCTTTGCCAAGCATCAGGACCGCCCCGACAATGAGACACACTGCAATTTCAAGATCCGTTTCGCTGGCGCTTGCGAGCGGCTGGCTGTTTTCCACGACTGTCGCCGCCCAGCAAGCCGAGCCCGAAGTCGTCGAGCTCGAAGCCATGGAGGTCAAGGTGCTTCCCCAGGGCGGCACCACGCTGGATTCGACCCGCCCGGTGCAGCTTCTGAGCGGCGAATACCTCGATGACCGCAAGGAGGCGACGCTGGGCGAAACGCTTCAGGCCGAGCCCGGCATTCACAGCACGTACTTCGGACCGGGCGCAGGCCGACCGATCATCCGGGGCCTGGGCGGATCGCGCGTGCGAATCACCGAGGACGGCCTCAATTCGCTCGACGCCTCGGCGCTCAGTCCGGACCACGCGGTATCGGCCGAGCCGCTGCTGATCGACCGTATCGAAATCCTGCGCGGACCCGCCAACCTGCTCTATGGTTCAACCGCCAGCGGCGGCGTCGTGAACCTGATCGACAACCGGATTCCGGAACAGCGCCAGGCCTTCGGCGGTGCAGTCGAATTGCGCGCCGGGACCGTTGCCGACGAACTCGCCGGCGTGGCTCGCATCGACGGCGGCTTCGAAGCCTTCCAGTTCCACTTCGACGGCTTCAAGCGCGATACCAACGATTACGAGATTCCCGGCTTCGCGCTCAGCCCCGAATTGCTTGCCGAACTCGACCCCGAAGAGCGCACAGAGCAGGTGCGCGGCAGGCTTGAAAACAGCGCCCAGGAAAGCGAGGGCGGATCGGTCGGCTTCTCGCTGGTCGGTGACTGGGGCTTTGCCGGTGTCGCCTACAAGCGCTTCGATACCGATTACGGCATTCCCGGCGCCGGCCACGCACACGAGGAAGAGCATGGCGACGATGGTGATGACGATCACGATGACGATCATGGCGACGAGCACGAGGGCGAGGAAGAGGAAAGCGTCAGCATCGGGCTGGAACAGGAGCGCTACGAGTTCAAGGCGGGTCTATATCAGCCCGTATCCGGCATCGAAGAGTTGAACTTCAAGCTCGTGACCAATGATTACCAGCACATCGAGTTCGAGGGCGACGAGGTCGGCACCACCTTCAACATCGAGGCCACGGAGTGGCGGGCCGAGGCCAGGCACCAGCAGTTCGGCCGGCTTTCCGGTGTGGTCGGCGTCCAGTACGAGGACAACGATCTCGAGGCCATCGGCGACGAAGCGTTCGTGCCGCCGGCCAACACCGAATCGCTTGGCATCTTTCTGGTCGAGGAATACGATCTCGATCCGGTCAGGCTGTCGGCAGGCCTGCGCTACCAGAACGACGAGGTGAAGCTGGCCGACGGGCTTGCCGTCGACGGGATTTCCAGCCGCGACTTCAGCGCGTTCTCGGTCAGCGCCGGCACATTGTGGCGGGTGACCGACGACTGGCAGGCCAGCCTGAACTGGCAGCGTTCGCAGCGCAGCCCGACCCAGGAAGAACTGTTCGCCAACGGCCCGCATATCGCGACCCAGGCCTTCGAGATCGGCGACCCGACACTGGGCAAGGAAACCTCCAACAACATCGACTTCGGCATCCACAAGCACAGCGGGAGATTCCACGTCCGCCTGGACCTGTTCTACAACAACATCGACGACTTCGTCTACCTGGCCAATACCGGTGACGTCGAAGACGACCTGCCGGTGCAGGTCTGGAGCCAGGCCGACGCCAACTTCTGGGGCGCCGAGTTCGAGGCCAGCATGCTGTTCGAAGGCACCGCGGTGGGTGACCTGGAATGGCGATTGTTCGCCGATTCGGTCGAGGCGGACCTGAAGGCGGGCAACGGCGAAGTCCCGCGGCTGTCCCCGGGGCGCATCGGTACCGGCCTCGACTGGCACCGCGGCAACCTGCGGGCCAACGTCAACTACCATCGCGTCTTCGAAGTCGACGAGGTGGCCGAATTCGAAACCCGGACCGGCGGATACGATTCGCTCAGCGCGAACCTGGCCTATCGGCTGATGGTCGATTCAAGCGAGATCGAACTGTTCCTCAAGGGCGACAACCTGCTGGACCAGACCCAGCGCGTGCATACCTCGTTCCTCAAGGAGTTCGCGCCGCGGCCGGGCCTGAATGTGACCGGCGGCGTCCGCGTACGATTCTGACCTTCGCCGCGATGCCTGGTGAATCGGGCGGCCGCCTTGGCCGCCCTTTTTGTTTCACCGGTTCGAGCTATGCTCGCGCAATGACAAAAGTCCGAGCGGTCCGCATTCCCGAACTGCGCACGGCGTCCGGCGTGCAGGCGCGCGCCGGCAGCATCGACGAACTGGCCCGGTTTCTTTCGAACCATCGCCGGATCGTGGTGCTGACCGGCGCAGGGTGCTCGACCGAGTCCGGCATTCCCGCCTACCGCGACGCCGCCGGCCGCTGGCGCCGGCGTCAGCCAATCTTCTACCAGGACTTTCTCGATGATCCGGTCATGCGTCGCCGCTACTGGGCGCGCAGCTTCTTCGGCTGGCGCGTGATGCAGCAGGCCGCACCCGGCCCGGTCCACGCCGCCCTCGCTTCACTGGCCGATACCGGCCGGCTGTCCGGGCTGATTACCCAGAACGTCGATGGCTTGCACCAGCGCGCCGGCCACGCCGACGTCGTCGAACTGCATGGCGGGCTGGAACGGGTGCTTTGCCTCGATTGCGGGCTGGGCATCAGCCGCGACGGACTTCAGCGGCGTCTGGAAGCGCTCAACCCGGAGTGGGCGCCGGAGGTTCTGGAGATCAATCCCGACGGCGATGCCGAGCTCGACGAGCGCGCCTACCCGGGCTTCCGCATCGCCGGCTGTACCGCGTGTGGCGGCAAGCTAAAGCCCGACGTGGTGTTCTTCGGCGAGTCGGTTCCGCGCGCGCGCCTGGCCGAAGCCGACCGGCTTGTCGACGAGGCCGACGCAATGCTGATCGTCGGCACCTCGCTGGTCGTCTGGTCCGGGTATCGCCTTGCCCGGCAGGCCGGCGATCGGGGAATCCCGGTGGCGGCGGTCAATAACGGGCTGACCCGCGCCGACGGCTTGCTCGAATTCAAACTCGAGGGCGACTGCGGCGTGGTCGTGCAGCAGGCGCTGGGAACCTTTCTGGATTAGGTTTCCCCATCAGACATCGCTTTCGAAGTCGGCCAGTTCGGTCTTCAGCCAGGCGCGCGCACGCGTGAGATCACGCGTCACGGTCCGGCTGGAAATCGCCATGATTTCCGCTATCTCGTCGATCGAATAACCTGCGAAGTAGCGCGCGGAAATCACCTCGGCCATGCGTGGATTGGTCAGGCGTATCTGGTCCAGAATCCGCTCGATGGCCAGGATCAGGTCGGCATCATGGCTTTCGGCGACCGGCACCTGATAATCCTCCAAACGACCATCCGGCTGTCCGCCACCGCGCTTGGCCGACTGTTGACGCCGGGCATAGTCGAATATCAACTGGCGCATCACCATCGCCGCCAGTCGCTTGAGATGAAGCCGGTTTTCCACGTCGTTGGCAGCATGATCGCGCAATTTCAGACAGGCTTCGTGCACAAGTGCGGTCGTCTGCATCGTCAGTCCCGCGCCAAGCTGACGGCGCTGGTTGTGTCCGATGCGCTTGAGATCGTCGTAGACCAGCGGCAACACCTTGTCGAACAGTTCGGGGGTTTCACGAACCTCGTTGAGCAGGCGCGTAACTTCGTGTTCGGCAACAGGCTCGAACGCGGCCTCGGATGATTTCTGCTTTTGACTCTCGCTCATGCTCGCTGCAGTCGTGGCGCGTTGAGCGCAGCATATCAGGATAATCCGTGCGTCTACCGATACTCGCCAGGCAAGCGTGACGCACATCGCAGAAGAAATCGGGCGAACTTGCTATATTGCCGCCCAGATCGAAATCAATATGAGTTCAAGGGGTGAGGGAGCGTACTCGATGCACCGGCAAGTCCATCGGTCACGAGCCCCCTGCCCGAGCCGTGGGAGCCGCGATTGCCTGAAATAATTCTAGAACTTTCCCTGAACCGGTCATCCGGCGTGCTCGCCGGCATCGTCGCATCGCTGGCACAGGCCGGCATCGAGCTGAAAAGCCAGAAGCTGCAGCGCGCGACCGAAGGCCGCGGCGGCTGGCTGACGGTCGTCGGCGCTGGCGATTCACCCGATCCTGCCGCGCTGGCCGGGCGTTTCAACGGCACCCGGGGCGTCGAGAAACTGATGCGCGTGATCGTCGACGGCGAAGCCGTGCTGGCCGAGGGCAAGCCGCTGGAAGACCAGATCCAGCACGACGACCTGGCCGAACTATCGGCCGGCAGCGGGAGCGGCCCCGACCAGGACCTCGAGTCGCCGGACTCGCCATCGGCCCCGGATCATGCTCGAGAAGAGATCGCAGCCGGGCCGGATACCGAAGACCTGCCGATTCTCTCCGAACCCGAGACGCCGCACGATTCTCCAGCCGAGCCAGAACCGGAGCGCCCGGTGGAGGCGCCGCAAATCGTTGCAGACCCCATCGAGCAGGATCTCGAAACGGCGCCGGCCTCGGCCGAACAAGACCGGGACGAATTCGAGATGCCGGCGTTCGCCGCCGCGCCGAGCGCGGAAAGCGATCTCGCCTCAGCGCTGCGCGACGGCGAACAAACTGACGGCACGGATGAAGCTGCCGCGCCCGGCGACGACGAAAGCGAAGACAGCGGTGCCGCCCAGGTCGGGGCGGTACTCCGGCGCCGGCGCCGGCGCCGGCGCTGAGCCCAGGAGCACATGGCCGGGACAATTGATCTGGACTGCCCGGCCACGCTTCCGGTAACTTTCCGGCCCGCTGAAAGTTACACAATGGGTGGCGGGATAGACGCGGACAGTTCGATCGCCAAACCACCACGGATATCGGGGTAGACTTGCGCGAGCCATTTGCCGGATCGTCGCCTTGAATCAACACCAATTTCCGCACCTGTTCGAGCCGCTGGACCTCGGTTTCACGACCCTGCCGAACCGACTCCTGATGGGTTCGATGCACACCGGTCTCGAAGATCGGGTCTGGAACTACGCCAAACTCACCGCGTATTTCGTCGAACGCGCACGCGGCCAGGTCGGGCTGATGGTGACCGGCGGCATCGCGCCGAACCGGCGCGGATCACTGGCGCCGCTGGCCTCGAAGCTGACCAATCGCTGGGAAGTGCTGCGCCATCGCAAGCTCACGTCGGCCGTGCACGAAGCCGGCGGACGCATCTGCATGCAGATCCTGCACGCCGGTCGCTATTCCTACCATCCCTTCTCGGTCGCGCCCAGCGCCATCAAGGCACCGATCAACCCGTTCAAGCCCAAGGCATTGTCGGCGTCGGGGGTCGAAAAACAGATCCGGGATTTCGTGCGCTGCGCGAAACTGGCGAAGAAGGCCGGCTACGACGGCGTCGAAGTCATGGGTTCGGAAGGCTACTTCATCAACCAGTTCCTGGTGCCTCGTACCAACCACCGCACCGATGAATGGGGCGGCGCGTTCGAGAATCGCATGCGCGTTCCGGTGCAGATCGTCAAGCGTACGCGCGAAGCGGTCGGCCGCGAGTTCATCATCATCTATCGTCTTTCGATGCTCGACATGCTGGCCGACGGCAACAGCTTCGAAGAAGTCGTAAAGCTCGGGAAGGCGATCGAGCAGGCCGGTGCGACCATCATCAATACCGGCATCGGCTGGCACGAAACACGCATTCCCACGATCGCCACCTCGGTGCCGCGCGCGGCCTTCACCTGGGTCACGCGCAAGATGCGCGACGAAGTTTCGATTCCGCTGGTGACCACCAACCGCATCAACATGCCGGAGACGGCCGAACAGGTGCTGGCCGACGGCGACGCCGACATGATCTCGATGGCCAGACCATTTCTGGCCGACGCCGACTGGGTGGTCAAGGCCCGGACCGGGCGGGTCGACGAGATCAACACCTGCATCGCGTGCAACCAGGCCTGCCTGGATCACGTATTCGAGAACAGGAAGGCCAGCTGCCTGGTCAATCCGCGCGCCGGTCGCGAAACCGAACTGGTGATCTTGCCGGCGTCGAAGCCGAAGAAGATAGCGGTCGTTGGCGCCGGTCCGGCCGGGCTGGCCGCAGCCACCACCGCGGCGCAGCGCGGTCACAAGGTCACCTTGTTCGACGCCGATGAACGCATCGGCGGCCAGTTCAACATGGCCAAGCGCATTCCGGGCAAGGAAGAGTTCGTCGAGACGCTGCGGTATTTCAATCGCCTGATCGAACTGCACGACATTCAGGTTCGTCTGGGTACCCGGGTTGGACAGGCCGAACTGGCGGCCGGCGGGTTCGACGAGATCGTCATCGCCACCGGCGTGCTGCCGCGCGACCCGAAGATCGACGGCCAGGACAACCCGAGGGTGCTCAGCTACCTCGACGTACTCAAGGGCAACAAGCCGGTGGGTCGAACAGTCGCGGTCATCGGCGCCGGCGGGATCGGCTTCGACGTATCGGAATTCCTGCTGCACGAAAACGTCCCGACAGAGCCGGACCCGGACGGCGTCGACGTCAAGCGCTTCTTCGACGAATGGGGCGTGGACATGGACTTCGAATCGCGTGGCGGGGTCGAAGGCGTGAACCCCGACCGCCCCGCCCCGCCGCGCAAGATCTGGATGACCCAGCGCAGCAAGGGCAAGCCCGGCGCCGGCCTGGGCAAGACCACCGGCTGGATTCACCGCACCACGCTCAAGAACCACGGCGTGGAAATGCTCTCCAATGTGTCCTACGACCGCATCGACGACGCCGGCCTGCACCTGACGGTCACCAACAGGGATGGCAGCGAGGAAAGGCGCCTGCTCGAAGTCGACAATGTCGTGCTGTGCACCGGCCAGGTTTCGGAAAACGCGCTGTACGAAGCGCTGAAGGGCGATGGCCACCCGGCGCACCTGATCGGCGGCGCCAAGCTGGCTGCGGAACTGGACGCCAAGCGGGCCATAGACGAAGGGACACGGCTGGCGGCCGCCTTGTAGGCGCCGGCTTCGAAGCCGGCGGTGTTCCGACGAAATCCGATCAGGGCAGGACCACGGACACAGGAACATGCCGCGATACCCGATCGCGGCCGCCACGCTTGGCGCGATAAAGCGCTTCATCCGCGCGCCTCACGCACTCATCCCAGCTTTCCTTGCCAGCCTGGTACTCGACCACGCCGAAGCTGGCCGTCAGCAACAGACGATGGCCGGCGATCTCGACCGGCTCTTCGGAGATCACGGACCTGAGCCGCTCGGCCACAAGCCCGGCCTGCTCCAGTCCTGCCCCGGGCAACAACGCCAGAAATTCCTCACCACCGAACCGGAAGGCGACATCCTGCCCTCTCACGACTCGCCCGATACGATGCGCCACCTCGGTCAGGGCCCGATCGCCGACCTGGTGGCCGAATTCATCGTTGATGCGCTTGAAGTGATCAAGATCGAACAGCAGTACCGACAGGTCCATATCGTTCCGATCGGCCTTCTGCATGTATTTTTCTGCGATGTCTTCCAACGACAGCCGGTTGTTCATGCCGGTCAGCGGATCCTTTTCGGCCAGACCGGCAAGCTCCACCTGCTTTTCCCGGAACATCATCACCGCAAACGCCATCGTCAGCAGGAAACCGAAGATCATTGCCGCCAGAAACGCACCGGTCTGAACGTCGCTGTGACTGAGCGGGATGTTCGGTGTCACAACGGCAAGCAAGCGCAGCACCAGCACGGCCGCGTACCCGAGCAGCACGGCTGCCGCCATTCGATGGTAGGCGCGCATGCCATCACGTTCGCTGCGCCAGAGCAGCAGCCCGGCCCACGCGACCAGGACCAGGTGCAGCGCCGTGAACACCAGAATCCGCAGGCTCAACGCCTCGCGAAACGGCTCCAGAACCACACCGGCAACGAACAGCACCGCGATCACACCCAGCAAGGGTGCGCTCCGGGCACGATTGCCCAGATAACGCTGTACGCCAATCAGCACGAACACGTGCCCTGCCGCAACCAGCAGGTTGGCGAGCGCGGCGCCGAAATCATCCGGCAACGGCAACGCATCGAACAGCGTCAGCGTCCCGATCAGATTGCCGGTTCCCAGCGCCAGACCGGCGACCAGCCAATCGAGCAGGGCCCGGGCACGCATCCCGGCCCGATATATGCCCAGCATGGTCGCGGCCATCAGGAATCCGCTCACGCTCGAGGCGAATGCCATGGTCCGCATGTCCAGCGCCAGCCACTCGTAGTTCACCAGCTCTCCCCGATCAGTTCGGTTGATAGGCCCGGGGTCGAGAAACCCAGGGCCTGGAAATCCTGTCCAAACCGAAAGCTGCAATAAAAGTGCCATTGCAAAAAAAGCGTGCGGTGGTAGTCGTTACTGCCCCCAAACTGGACAATGGAACGCTTCTCTGAGGCGAATTCGCGAGATCACGCGCGACTGCCATCGACGGCATGCTGCATCAATGCGCGTAATGCGGCAGGTTTGACCGGTTTGTACAAACGCTGGTAGCCCAGAGCATTCAGTTGTTCGCCCAATTCGTCTCCACGGTCGGCGGTCAGCACCAGCACCGGTGTCGTGGCCCCGGCCACGCGTCTGACCTCGGCGCTGACCGAAAGACCGTTATCGCCGCCGGCAAGGTGAAAATCGGCAATGATCAGGTCGATTCCCGCGTGCGCCTGGGCAGCGGCTTCATCTCGGGTCGCTGCAGCGGCAACCCGGCAGCCCCAGCGTTCAAGCAACATCCGCATGCCGTCCAGGATTTCCCGATCGTCGTCGATGCACATCACCTCGAGACCCGCGAAATTCTGCCGCACCCCCAGCTGCGAGCGCACTGCATCGACAACGGCTTCTCCTGCACCGCCGACGTACGCCACGGTGACCGCGAAAACGCTGCCTCGGCCGAGCCTGGACTGCAGTTCCAGCGGCACGTCCAGCATGCGACAGATGCGGCGGCAGATGGACAGCCCAAGCCCAAGCCCCTGATCGAATTCCGATGCGTCGTCCTGGTCGCCCAACCGCTCGAACTCCTCGAAAATGCGCTCCTGCTCCGAGGTCTCGATGCCCGGCCCGGTGTCCCAGACCTCGATACGCAGCAGCTGCCCGCGCTTTCTGCACCCGACCAGAACGCCGCCGCTGCGCGTGTAGCGCAACGCATTGTTGACCAGGTTGAACAAAATGCGCTGCAGGAGCTTGGGATCGACGTGAATCCAGTGCGCGCATGGACGCACGCGCAAGCGCAGGCCACGGCGCTCGGCCAGCGCCGAGAACTGACGCTCGATCTTGTCCAGCAGCTGCGCGGCTGAAACCGTACTCCATTTCGGTTGCAGGGCACCCTGATCCAGTCTGCTGATGTCCAGCAGCGCCGACAGCAGTTCCTCGGCAACCCCCAGGCTGTGATCGACCCGGCGCGCCAATCTGGCTTCGTCCGATTCAAGATGTCCGACCAGTTGACTGAGGTTGGCCGAGAAAAGGCGTGCGGCGTTCAGCGGCTGCAGAAGATCATGACTCGCGGCGGCGAGAAACTTGGTCTTGCTCCGATCGGCCTGCTCGGCTTCGTGCTTGGCGACTTCCAGCGCCTGCATGGTGGCGCGCAGTTCGCGCGTGCGCTTGTTGACCTGCTGCTCCATCGTGTCATAGGCGCTTTTGAGTTCGGACTCGTTCTGCTTGAAACCCGTGATGTCGGTATATGTGGTCACGTAACCGCCTCGCGGCATCGGATTGCCGCGAATTTCAATGACGCGGCCGTCGTCATGACGACGTTCGAAAACATATGAAGTACCGCGGCGCATGTGGTGCATTCTTCGATCGATCGCCGCCTCGATTTCCTGGCTGCTGCCGCCGTGCCGCCGCTCCAGGTTGAACCGGATCAATTCCTCCACCGGTCTTCCCAGGTAGACCAGGTCGGCCGGGTATCCCAGAAGTTCGACGTACGCGCGGTTCCAGCTGACGAGCCGGAGATCGGCGTCGACCACGCTCACGCCCTGGCTGATGTGATCCAGCGTCGCCTCGAGCAGATCGCGATTGAACTGAATGGCGCTGGAAGTTTGTTCCAGGAGCGCGAGCGCCTCGTCGGTATTCATGCCGCTTCGACGCAGCCCTGCGGTCAATACGATGCGGGCCGATGCCGAACCGATGCAGCCGGACAGAAGCCGCTCGGTAAACCCGACAAGCTCGGCGTTCGCCGGCACGCCGTCGAACTCGCTGAAGCCGGCCTCCGGGCCTCGGTCCAGCGCATTGGCGAAGGCCAGGTCGACGCGTTCACGGCCGATGAAACTCATCGCCAGCCGCCGCAACTCGCACACGGTCACCGGACGCAGCGAAGCGCGCCGGCCGAGCAGCATCGGCAAGGTCGGCCGGCGCCGCCGCACCCATAACGAAATCACCACCAGCGCGACGATGTTGAGCGACAAGCCCACGAGCACGGCGGTATTGAGACCGGGCCGCATCCAGTCCGGCGAGCCGGGCAGAATCGAAGGAACGAAGATCAGCACCAACCAGCTGCCGAGACCGAGCATCAATCCGGCCATGGCGCCTTCGCGACTCGCGCGCGCCCAGTAAATGCCGAGCACCAGCGCCGGCGCGAACTGGATGACCGCGGCAAACGCCATCAGCCCGATCGTGGCCAGTGCATCGGCGGACGGCAGGGCAAGGTAGTAAAACCAGCTGAAGACGGCCAACGCGACAATGGTGATACGCCGGATCTGCAACAGCCACCGTCCGAAATCCCGGCCACGGTGCAGTTTGAGCTGCATCAGCATCGGTGCGATCAAGTCGTTGCTCACCATTGTGGCGAGCGCCACGGTGGCGACGATCACCATGCCGGTGGCCGCGGAGAAGCCGCCGATGAACGACAGCAAGGCGAGATCGGCGCGATCGCCGCTCATCGGCAGGCTGAGCATGAACATGTCGGCGTTGATCGCCTGGCCGGAGAACCGCTCGAGGCCGGCGACGGTGATCGGCACCACGAGCAGCGTGAACAACAGCAGGTACAGCGGAAACAGCCAGCGCGCCGTATTCAGGTCGTCGGCGCGCTCGTTTTCAACGAAAGTCACCTGGAACTGCCGCGGCAGACACAGGATGGCCCCCCCGGCCAGCAGCGTCTGAACCCAGAAGCCGTCGGGCAGTCCGCCAGGCATGAACAGGTCACGGTATTCGTCGCTGCCCGAAATCGTCCGCGCAAGTCCGGCCGGACCATCGAGCACAGCGAACAAAGCCCATAACCCGACCACCGCGAACGCCACCAGCTTGATCAAGGACTCGAACGCCACCGCCATCACCATGCCGCGATGGTGCTCGCTGGCCTCCAGTCTCCGGGCGCCGAACAGGATCGCGAACACGCCCAGGGCAAGCGCCAGCACCAGCGCCAGCGAAGACTCCGAAAGGGTTCCCGAATCACCGGAAAGAACGACCACACCATTGGTTACGGCCTTGAGCTGCAGTGCGATGTAGGGAATCGAACCAAGTACCGCCGCCAGCGTGACCAGCACAGCCAGCGGTCGCGATTTGCCGAAGCGGTGGGCGATGAAATCGGCGATGGAGGTCAGCCGCTGCTCCCGGCTGAGCTTGAGGATGCGGTGCATCAGGTCGTGCCCAAGCACCAGGACCAGGATGGGGCCGATGTAAATGGTGGCGAACAGCCAGCCGTCCGAGGCCGCGCTGCCCACGGCGCCGAAAAATGTCCACGAAGTGCAGTAAACCGCCAGCGAAAGACTGTAGATGACCGCCCGCGTGCGTCCACTCAGGCGGTGCGCGGGCAATCGGTCGCCGAACCAGGCCAACGCGAACAGCAAGCCGACATAGGCCAGCGCAATCAGCGCGATCAGTTGCGGCGAAAACATCGACGGCTACACCGTGAGCAAAGGCGACCGGGCAATCATAGCAGCCAGCTTCTCCAACTCGCCACCGACCGGCAAATGCGCCGGGACGGGGCAAGAGCCGAAAACGGCTCTCGCCTAGACGCAAAGGCGCGAAGAGCAAAAAGTCAAAAGCGATTCCCTCGCCGAGACGCATCTTGAAAAGCTTTTCCTTCGCGGCTTTGCGCCTTCGCGAGAGCTGTCCTGAGCTTTCGCTCTTGATTTGGTCTGCCTCTCCTCCTTCCGTCGTGTCGACTAAAGTCGAAGCGCAATTGGCCACCCCCGCTGCTATCTTCGCTCAACAACAGCACAAATGCCGGAGGGTAGAGAGATGTCGCAACACTCGTCGCAACAGTCGCCGCAACAGTCGGCACACCAGGATCGCCGGGACGCCTACTGGAACGCCAACAAGAAAATCATGTTCGGCTGTCTGATCGTCTGGTTCGTCGTTTCGTTCGGCTTCGGCATCGTTCTTGCCGAACCGCTGGACAACTTCCAGCTGTTCGGATACCCGCTCGGCTTCTGGTTCGCCCAGCAGGGTTCGATTTACACATTCCTGATCCTGATCTTTTTCTATGCCTGGCGCATGAACAAGCTCGATCGCGAACACGACGTACACGAAGAATAAGGAGCGCCGAACATGGATAATCTTCAGCTTTTGACTTACGTTGTCGTCGGGTTCACCTTCGTCCTCTACATCGGCATTGCGGTGTGGTCGCGGGCGCATACCACCGGCGACTTCTACGTGGCCGGCAAGGGCGTGCACCCAATCGCCAACGGCATGGCAACGGCCGCCGACTGGATGTCGGCCGCATCGTTCATCTCCATGGCCGGCCTGATCGCCTTCCTCGGCTACGACGGCTCGGTCTACCTGATGGGCTGGACCGGCGGCTACGTGCTGCTGGCGCTGCTGCTGGCGCCGTACCTTCGCAAGTACGGCAAGTTCACGGTGCCGTCGTTCATCGCCGATCGCTACTATTCGAAGACCGCGCGCGTGGTGGCGGTGATCTGCCTGATCTTCATTTCTTTCACGTATGTCGCCGGGCAGATGCGCGGCGTCGGCATCGTGTTCTCGAGATTCCTCGAGGTCGATATCCTGACCGGGCTGCTGGTGGGCATGGGCATCGTGTTCATCTATGCCGTGCTCGGCGGCATGAAGGGCATCACTTATACCCAGGTGGCGCAGTACTGCGTATTGATCTTCGCCTATACCGTGCCGGCGGTATTCATCTCGATCCAGCTGACCGGCAACCCGTTGCCGCAGCTCGGCCTGGGCTCGACCGTAACCGATGGCGGCGGATCGATGTACCTGCTCCAGAAGCTGGATCTCATTGTTCAGGATCTCGGCTTCGGCGCCTATACCGACGGCAGCAAAGCCATGATAGACGTGGCCGCGATCACGCTGGCGCTGATGGTGGGCACGGCCGGCCTGCCGCACGTGATCGTGCGCTTCTTCACCGTGCCCAAGGTATCGGATGCGCGCAAGTCGGCCGGCTGGGCGCTGCTGTTCATCGCCCTGCTCTACACCACCGCACCGGCGGTCGGCGCCATGGCCAGGCTGAACCTGATCGAGACCATCTGGCCGGGCGAGGCGGTCGCCGAAAGCCAGCCGCTGGCCTACGAGGACCGGCCGGAATGGTTCCGCACCTGGGAAAACACCGGGCTGCTGGACTTCACCGACAAGAACGGCGACGGGCTGATCCAGTACTACAACGGCAACAATCCCGACTTCACGCCCATCGCCGAATCCAGGGGCTGGGAAGGCAACGAGCTGATGGTCGACCGCGACATCATGGTGCTGGCCAATCCGGAAATCGCCAAGCTGCCGAACTGGGTCATCGCGCTGGTGGCCGCCGGCGGGATCGCCGCCGCGCTATCGACCGCTGCCGGGTTGCTGCTGGTGATTTCCTCTGCCATATCGCACGACCTGGTCAAGAACATATTCGCGCCCAACATGAGCGATCGGGGCGAGTTGCTGACCGGGCGCATCGCGGCCGCGGTGGCCATCTGCGTGGCCGGGTACCTGGGCTACGATCCACCCGGTTTCGTTGCGCAGGTGGTCGCCTTCGCGTTCGGCCTGGCCGCGGCCTCGCTGTTCCCGGCGATCATCATGGGCATCTTCTCGACCCGGATCAACCGCGAGGGCGCAATCGCCGGCATGCTCACCGGCCTGCTGTTCACGTTCGGCTACATCCTGTACTTCAAGGGCGTTTTCTTCGAGCCGTTTGCCGCCGACATTCCGGAAAACTGGCTGTTCGGCATCTCGCCCGAAGGCATCGGCGTGGTCGGCATGCTGCTGAACTTCGGCGTCGCCTTCACCGTCAGCCGGTTCACGGCCGCGCCGCCGGTGCACATCCGCGAACTCATCGAGGATATCCGCGTGCCGCGCGGTGCCGGAGGCGCCCAGACGCACTGATGCAACGCGCAAGGCGCAGCGCAACAATCCGACCGCCACGGCGGTCGGATCGGCAGACAAGAAATCCCGGCGGTGTTCTTCACCGCCGGTTCTTGTTTTGCGAATTCCCGGCAACACCGTAGAATCGATTTCATGAAAAGTCCATCGCCCGATATCACCCGCTTCCTCCACACGGTCGCGCCGTTTTCAGAGCTGGCGCCCGACGCAGTCGAAGCCGTGGCCGCCAGGCTGTGCATCCGTTACCACACGCGGGGCGAGTCGCTCGGCGAATTCGACCCACCGGGCCAAAACGGGCTTTTCATCCTGCGCAAGGGCGCTGTCGAACTGCTGGACGCTTCCGGGGACGTCCTCGAACAGCGCGGCGAGGGCGACCTGTTCGGCCACAGCATTGCTTTCGGCGGCGACGTTACCGGGTACGACGTACGGGCGACGGAGGACTGCCTGATCTGGCACCTGCCGCCGGCCGACGTGACCTGGATTCTTCAGCGTCAGCCGCGGCTGACGTCGTTCTTCGAAGGCGGACCGGGCGCCCGGCTGCGCGAGGAAAGCCTGACCCACGCACGGCGCGAAACCCTGGGCGAGCTCGAGCTGAGAGCACCGATCACCGCCGAGCCGGGAAACCCGATTTCCGAATGCGCGCTCCGAATGGCCGAACATCACGTGAGCTGCCTGCCGATACTCGAAAATGGTGAACTGACCGGCATCATCACCGACAGGGACCTGCGCAATCGGGTGCTGGCCCGGGGCCTGGATCCCGACACGCCGGTACGCGAAATCATGACGCAGAACCCGGCAACCGTATCCCTGTCCGGCCGAATCGAGGCGGCGCTGGTCGAGATGATGCGACTGGGCATCCATCACCTGCCGGTCACCGGCGACAACGGCACGCTGGCCGCGGTGGTCAGCTCGGGCGACCTGATGCGCGTGCAGTCGCCCCACCCGCTTCGCCTGGTGCGCGACATCCAGCGCGCCCAGCATGAATCGGCGGTCGCGGAACTGGCACGGCGCGGTCCGCGCATGCTCGCCGGGCTGGCCAATTCAGGCTCGAGTGCCGCCGAAGTCGGCCGCATCGCCGGACGCATTACCGATGCCTGTACACGACGCCTGCTGGCGCTGGCCGAGGAAGACCTGGGCAGCCCCCCGTTCGAATACGCCTGGCTTGCATTCGGCTCCCAGGCACGCCTGGAGCAGGGCCTGATCAGCGATCAGGACAACGGCCTGTTGCTGGCCGAAAAACCGGACGGCGAAGCGTCCGCTTATTTCGAGGCGCTCGCCACCCGGGTATGCGACGGTCTGGATGCCTGCGGCTACGTTTTCTGCCCCGGCGGCGTGATGGCCAAGGGTGAATGGCGAATGAGCTTCAAGGAATGGCGGCAGCGTTTCGACGGCTGGATCCGGGAGCCGGCGCCCAAGTCGGTCATGCAATCGTCGATATTCTTCGATATGCGGGCCGTGGCCGGCAGCCGGGACCTGGCCGAACGGCTTCACCACGAGGTGCTGGCGCAGGCCAGCGACAGCGAAATCTTCCGCCGCTTTCTGGCCGCCGAGTCGCTGGGCCACAGGCCGCCGGTGGGGTTGTTCCGCCAGTTCGTCCAGGAGCACGGCGGCAAGCAGTCCAGGGGACTCAACCTGAAAAAGCGCGGCGTCATTCCAATCGTAGACCTGGCGCGTGTGCGGGCCCTCGAGGGCGCGCTGAAGGTCATTCACACCGAGGAGCGGATCGAGGCCGCGGCCGATACCGGCCTGATCACGACCGGCGACGCCGACGACCTGATCCATGCGCTCAAGTTCATCGCCGACATCCGGCTCAAGCACCAGGCGCGCCAGCTCGAAGCCGGCCAGACGCCCGATCACCTGGTCGACCCGGACGAACTCTCCGGATTGCACCGGCGTTATCTTCGCTCGGCGTTCGGCATCGTCAGCGAGGCGCAGAAGGCGCTGGCGCTGCGCTACCTGCTCTGACCCCGGCGCATCCATGACCGGCCTGAAACTCATCAAGCACTGGCGCTGGCGCGCACTGGACCGAAAGCTGCGCGCCGGCGGCGCCGGGCGTGGATTGCCGGACGCCAATCTGCGCGTCAATGCTGCGCCGTTGCTGGCCATAGACCTCGAAATGACCGGCCTGAACCCGGCGACCGATGCAATCGTCAGCATCGGCTGGGTGCCGATCGACCGGGGCGCCATAGACCTGGCCGGCGCATCCGAGGTCGGCCTGGCGGCGGACCCGTCGCGTTCGGTCGGCCACTCGGCCACCATCCACGGCATCCGGGACTGCGATCGCGTCGGCGGGCTCGAACCGTCCCAGGCGCTGGGCCAACTCCTGCAGGCGCTGACCGAAAGAATCGCGGTATTTCACCATGCCCCGCTCGACACCTCCTTTCTGGACCGCGCCCTGAGACGCGAATTCGGTACCGGCTGGCGGATCCCATGGATAGACACACTGGACTGGTTCCGGCGGCGCCAGGCCGACCGCGACCATGACGACGCAGGCGCATCGACCCGGCTGGACGCCGTGCGCGAAGCCTTCGGACTCGATGCGCGCTCGGCGCACAACGCGCTTGATGACGCCATTTCCTGCGCCGAGGTGGCGCTTGTGCTGGCCGCCCACAGCCGCGCCCGCCTGCTCGATGCTTGCAAGCTGCCCCGCGGCAGGTAACCCGCAGCTCGGTCAAAGTCAAAAGCGGAAGACAGCTCTCGCGAAGACGCAAAGCCGCGAAGAAAAGCGAAAAGAAGAAAGCTGAATTTCTCGCAGAGCCAATTCTTTATGCTTTTGAACTGCTTTTCCTTAGCGGCTTTGCGCCTTCGCGAGAGCTGTCTTTCGCTTTTGCCCACCCGCCGGCGGGTCGTCAGAGCGCCAGGGAGTCGTCTTCGGGAGTGTCGTCACCGCCGTCGCCGGCCGGGAAGACCTGGACGAAGGAGCGCCATTGCGCGGCGGCCACGAGTAATTGAAGGAACAGCGACAACGCCATTGAAAGCAGCTGGACGATGAACGCGCCGGCATTGCCCAGCGCCAGGCTTACGATGCCGGAGATGATCGCGAAGGTGATCCCTGCAAGCAGGAACACGCCAACGACGACCAGCCCGAAGCCGAGAAACGCCAGCCAGTTGACCAGCAGTGCCCTGAGACTCCAGAGCAGCGAGGTGACTACCGGCCAGTTCCAGAAGAAAACCAGCGGCACGGCGAAATACAGTCCGCCGAGGACCAGCGCCATCACCACCGCTGCAAGCGCGAGACCGCCGAATACGTTGACGCCCTGGAACAGCGCCAGAAGCTGCTCGGGGTTATTGTTCATCGCTTCGGGATCGTTCAGGAATTCGGTCAGCGCCTGCATGTCCATCTGCGGCGCCAGCCAGGCGCTCAACACGCCGATGGCGGCAAACAGACCGATGACGAAAAATGCCCCGAGCATCAACAGACCACCCCGGCATCGCGCATCGCTCAGGCCGGCCAGCACGGTGTCCACGCCCGGCGTCTCGCGCTGCTGAACCGCCCTGAACACGTTGAGCATGCCGGCGGTCAGCGCCGGCGAAATCAGCATCAGGGCCAACGTGCCGATGAGCGGCACGACCTGCACCAGCGAAATCGCCAGCAGCACCAGGACCACGCGCAGCAGCGCGCTTCCGCCGCGCGACATCAGTTCTCCGCCGCTGATCAGCCAGCCGGTACCGTCGCCGAAAGTTGCCTTGTGAATATACGGAGATTTCATCGCTCGGCCTCGACGCCGGCAAACCGAAGCGCATCTGCGCTCCACGGTTCGGCTTGTTCTATCGCCTCGGGGACATCTTCGGGGTGCTCGACCGTGTGCCAGAGATCCAGATGCGCCTGGTTCATGAATCGCTCGCGCACGCTGTGGCGCAGGAAGTCCAGCAACAGATCGTAGTAGCCGTTACTGTTGACCAGGATGATCGGACCGAAATACTGGCCGAGGCGCTTGAGCGTCATCGCCTCGAACACTTCCTCGAACGTCCCGCAACCGCCCGGAAGCGTGACCACGGCCCGGCTGTTGGCCAGCATCAGGTGCTTGCGCACGCGCATGTCCGAAACAACCTCCAGGCTGGTCAGGCTTTGATGTCCCTTCTCCATGTCCATGAGAAACTTGGGGATGACGCCGTGGACTTCACCGCCGGCCTCGCTTGCAGCGTCGGCCAGCGCACCCATCAGGCCGGTGCTGCCGCCGCCGTAGACGACCGGCATGCCGGCACCGGCCAGCGCGCGGCCCAGGCGGGCGGCGACGTCGAAGTACTCCGGCGCCAGCGCCTGGCTGGATGCGGCGTAGACTGTTACCCGTTCAACTGACACAGACCAACAACCTCTCGAGCAAAGATGAAGAAAACGACAGATCGCTATTGTAGACGCGCCATCGCACTGGTCGCAGCCGGATTGCTGCTTGCCGGCTGTTCCGACGAACCGGACGCGCCGCTGCAGCCGGGCGAAGCGCAGTACGTTCAATATTGCTCGGCCTGCCATGCCCGCGACGGCGCCGGCCGGCCACCGACCTTCCCGCCCCTGGCCGGTTCGGAATGGCTGGAGCTTGGACCGGAAGCGGTATCTCTGGTCGTGCTGCTCGGACTGCGCGGCGAGATCGAGGTGGCGGGGCGAACCTACCGCGGCTACATGCCCACGATGCGCCAGCTCGACGACGCCGATATCAGGTTCGTACTCGACTATATCGATGGCCAATGGGCCGATTGGGAAAGCGTGCCTTCGGTCGAAGAGATTGCCTCGCTGCGCGCGCGGGTGGCCGGCGAACCCCTGCTGGAAGGCCGCGAGCCGCTGGAGCGCCTGCTCGAAGAGGTGGCGCCGTGAACGGGCTGCGCGCCGTCACCAATCCACCGTCGGCGATGGTGATCCTCGGCATCACCGTCGTGGCCTACCTGTTCCAGTCGCTGAACCAGGTCGAATCGATGCGGCTGCTCGCGCTGTGGCCGCTGGGCACGCCCGACCAGATCAATTTCTCCGGCATCGGCGTGCTCGATACCGGCTTCGGCCCCTGGCAGCTGCTCACCTACGGGCTGATGCACGGCGGCATCGGCCACCTGTTCTTCAACATGTTCGCGCTGTACATGTTCGGCCTTCCGATAGAGCAGGCCTGGGGTTCGCGCCGATTCGTCATCTATTACGTCGTCTGTATCGTCGGCGCCGGTCTCGTTCAGCTGGCGGTGGCCGCGGCCACCGGCGGCATCTACCCGACCATAGGCGCCTCGGGCGGCGTGTTCGGGCTGCTGCTGGCCTTCGGCATGATGTATCCCAATCAGCGCATCCTGCTGCTGATTCCGCCGGTGCCGATTCGGGCCAAGTATTTCGTCATCGGCTACGGCCTGCTGACGCTGTTCTTCGGCGTCACCGGCACCATGGCGGGCGTTGCCCACTTCGCCCACCTGGGCGGAATGCTGTTCGGACTCGGCATGATCCTGTACTGGGGACGCAGCGACTTTCGGCGGCGACAGCGGTAGCATGACTTCCCCGAAGCGATATGCGCAGGCATTGCTGCTGTTGCTGATGGGGGCATTCGGGGGCGTTCAGGCGCTGGATCCGGAGTGGCAGGCCTCGCAGTTTCAGCACGATACCTATACCCGCGAAGACGGCCTGCCGGCCGACGTGGTATGGCAGATCATCCAGTCGCGCCAGGGCTATCTCTGGCTGGGCACGCAGAACGGCCTGGTGCGATTCGACGGCGTTCGGTTCAAGACCTTCGATGCGCAGAACACCCCTGCGTTCGGCGCCAGCGACGTGCGCGCCGTCGCCGAAACCGATTCCGGCACCCTCTGGGCCGGCACCTACGGGGGCGGTGCCGTGCACATGACCGGCGACCGGTTCACCGGGCTGACGCGCGCCGACGGCCTGGCCGACGATATCGTCTACGACATCCATGTGGCCGGAAACGGCAGCGTCTGGTTCGCCACCGCCGGCGGGCTCAGCCGGCTGCGCGACGGTGAGATCACAAGCTGGACTACCGATGACGGGCTGGTCGCCAACCGCGTCTTCCGCATTGCCGAGGCGCCCGACGACGCCCTCTGGCTGGCCACGCTCACCGGCGGCCTGAGCCTGTTCGACGGCGAAACCTTCACCAACTTCACCCCTGCCGAGGGCCTGGACTCGGTCCAGATGCACATGCTTTACGCCGACGAATCCGGCCTGCTGGCCGGCAGCTATACCGGCGGGCTGTTTCGCCTTGACGGCACTCGACGGCCGGTTCCGTTGCCGCGCGGCGATCTGCCGACAGATCTGCCCATGCAGGCGGCCCTGCGCGACCGGAACGGCAACCTCTGGATCGGCAGTTACGGCCAGGGCCTGTGGCGCTGGTCCATCGGTGGCCAGGCCCGGCAGTTCAATCTCGGCGACGACAGCCCGCGTCACATCTTCGACCTGCTCGAAGACCGCGAAGGCAATCTCTGGCTGGCGAGCATGAACGGCCTGCACCGCCTCGGCGAAGGTCTGTTTCGAACCTGGGGCGCGCCGGAAGGTCTGGCCGATACCACATTCGTTGTCACCGGACACGACGGAGACATTCTGGCCGGCAGCGAAGGCCGCGGGCTTTTCCGGCTGACGCCGACAGGCGAGATCAGTCGCATGACCACCGACGACGGTCTTTCCAGCAACAGCATCTCGGCACTCATGGTCGACTCGCAGGATCGGATCTGGGCCGGCACCTTCGGCGGCGGCATCAACATCATCGCCGGGCAGACGGTACGGACAATCGGCAGCGACGATGGGCTGACCAGCAACCACGTATTCGCGATCCACGAGCACAGCGACGGCAGCGTATGGGTTGCCGCCGAGGGCGGTATCAACCACCTGTCCGACGGCCGGATAGAAACGATCACGGCCGACGAGGGACTGCCCGCCGGGGTCGTTCGCCACATCATGGAAGACGACGCCGGCCGTCTCTGGTTTTCGGCCAGTGACGGCGTGACGCGCTACGACAACGGGCGCATCGATTCTTGGAACTTGTCCGGCGCACCCGTCTCGACCACCTGGGCCGACGACGACGGGGCGATATGGATCGGCATGCGCAACGGCGGGCTGGTGCGCATGAAGGACGGCGAACTGTTCCGGTTCGATCGCTCGCACGGCATGCCGCAGCAATCGGTGATGGCGATTGTTGCCGACGACTCGGGCGATCTTTGGCTGACCGGCTCCAACGGGCTGGTGCGCGTGAGTCTGGACGCCCTTGATGCGGTCGCCGAGGGCCGCGCGGAGAAGTTCGAGGCGCGCCTGTACAACGAATCGGACGGGCTGCGCTCGTCGCAGTTCCTGGGCGGGTTCCAGCCGGCCGGGATGCGCGCCGACGACGGTCGCCTCTGGTTTCCCACCAATCGGGGACTGGTGGTCATCGACCCGCACGAGGCCGACCCGACCGGTCGGCAGCTGAACCTCGTCATCGAGCAGGTGCGGGTAAATTCCGAGCCGACAAGGCCGGCGACCGAGCTACGGCTGCCGGCGACGGCCCGGGCGCTCGAAATCGACTACACCGCGCCGCGGATGAGCGCGCCCGAACGCATTCAATTCCGCTATCGCCTGCTCGGTTTCGATGACGAATGGCAGCCGGCCGGCGATCGCCGCACGGCCTACTTCACCGGTCTCACCCCCGGCCCCAAGACCTTCGAGGTGCAGGCCTCGACCAGCGGTTTCGACGATCCGGCGGCGGTGGTCACGCAGCGGCTGGAACTCTATCGGGCCCCGTTCTGGTACCAGACCTGGTGGTTCATCTGCCTGGTGCTGGCCGGCCTGCTGCTCGCCGCTTTCGGGGTATACCGTATTGCGGTTCGACAGTCCCGGCTCAGGGAACGGCGCCTGGAGAGCCTGGTCAACCAGCGCACGCGCGAACTGCGGCGCGCGCTGGTCAAGGTCGAACGGATTTCGCGTATGGATGGCCTGACCGGGGTGGCCAATCGGCGCTATTTCGAAGAACGACTTGCACGGCTGTGGTTCGAGGCGGTCGAGGTTCAGGCGCCGATCAGCGTGATCATGCTGGATATCGATCGCTTCAAGCAATACAACGACAGCGCCGGTCACCAGGCCGGCGACGATTGCCTGCGCAAGGTCGCCTCCGCGCTCGAATCGGGCGTGGTACGCGACGACGACCTGGTGGCCAGGTACGGCGGCGAGGAGTTCGTCGTATTGCTTCCCGCCACCGATCGAAGCGCGGCTCTGGCGGTCGCCGACCGGATTCGCTCGGCCATCGTCGATCTGCAAATCCCCCATCCCGACAGCGACGTGGCGCAGGTGGTGACGATCAGCCTCGGCGTGGCGAGCGCGCGCACCGGGCACATCGACAGTCCGGAAGAGCTTATCGAACGCGCCGACCGCGCCCTATACCGCGCCAAGCGCGGGGGACGCAACCGGATCGTGGAGGATCAGGCAGGGAGCCCGGAACCGTCGGGACAACCCTGAGCGGGCGTGAGTGGGCGATCGGGCAGGTCTCGGGAAAAAGTGCGGGCCAGACGGCCCGCACATGGCGTTGCGATTTTTCGGCGGCCGGATCAGTCGAGACGGCCGATCCTGAGATTGCCGCTGAACGTCGAGACCTCGATCTCGACGCCGGCCGATCCGGCTTCCATCGACAGGCTTTCGCCCGGGCCGCGACCCGATCGGACCTCGCCGCCGAACGCGCTGGAGATGCTGCCGGAAAACGTCTCGGCGTCGATGCGTACACCGGTACCGTCGGGCAGATAGAGTTCGACCTCACCGCTGTGGCTGCTGATATCGAAACGCGAGCGTTCGGTCGGCCGAATACGCGCCACGACGTCGCCGGATACCGATTCGATGGCCAGTTCGGAAACCGCGCTGCCGTCGACGCTGACGTCGCCGCTGACCGATTCGAGCTCGATCCGGCCGCTCGCGCCGGTGGCTTCGACGTCGCCGCTGACCGACTTGATCCGGTTGACTTCGGACGCGCCTCCTTTGGCGCTGACCTCGCCGCTGACGGTGCTCGCGTTCAACCGCTGGGGCGTCACGTCGACCAGTTCCAGGTCGCCGCTGACCGATTTCGCGTCTACCGACCGGCCTTCGAGTTCACGCAGCCACAGGTCGCCGCTGACGGTCTGGACATCCAGTTCGCTGCCACGCGGCACCAGCAGCTTCAGATCGGTCGAAGCCTTGTTCAGGTTCCATCCGGAATTGCCCTTTTTCATCTCGAGTCGTATCGTCCAGTCGTCGGGCCGGCCGTCGATCACGAGTTCCTCGACGTCGTCGCCCAGGGTCCCGGACAGCAGCCATTCTTCGGCGTCGTGGCCGATGACCTCGAAATCACCGGTGACGCCGCTGAACTGGATACGCCCGTCTGGCGCCGCCGGCCGCGACTCGTCTACCGCTTCCGCCGCCGCTGCCGCGGTCGCGACGAACAGACTTCCGATCAGAATCGCCTTGAGAATCCCGGGTGTCTTCACTAGTGTGCTCACAGATTCATACTCCTCTCGTTGGTGGGGGTTTGGTTCCGGCCGATCGACCTGACCAGTCGCGCCTGGCGCATCCGGGCCTCGGTCAGAAATTCGAGCAGCGTCCGGTTGTCCGGATCGTGCTCCAGTGCCTGCTCCAGCTGCGCGATGGCCTGCTGGTTGTCCTGCCAGGCCGCCATCAGGGCGGCCGGCGAATCGAACTCCGAGACCACGGGCAGCTCCGGCGCCGAGGCCCGCATCGCCTGGGCCTCCGCATGCATCGTTTCGGCGATTCCGCCGGCCGGCGCCGGTGCCGGCCCGATCTGCGATACGACCAGCGCCACGCCGCCGAGGACCGCGGCGGCCGCGATTCCGGCCCATATCGCATGCGGCCGGCGGCGCCGGCGAATCCGGCGCTCGATCGCGTCCCAGTTGGCGGGTGCCGGATCGACGACCCGGGTCAGCGCGTTCAGTCTTCCATCAAGTTCGGAATCTTCCATTGCCGAATCACCCGTTCGAAAATCGTCGCTCGTCATCCGAGCATCTCCTTGAAATTTGTCATCCCAGCATCTCCTTCAAAAGCGTTCGCGCCCGGTGCAGTTGCGCCTTGGACGTGCCGGGCTCGATGCCCATAATCTCCGCGATCTCGGCGTGGCCCATGTCGGACAAGTGAAACAGCACCAGCACTTGGCGCGCCCTGGCCGGCAGCCGTGCGATGGCGCGTTCCAGGTCCAGGTCCGCGGCAGGCCACGGCGGCTCCGGCGCGCTGGCCTCGGCGTCGACATCGACGCTGATCAGCCGGCCGCGGCGCTTTTCGCCGAGCGCCACATTCACCGCCAGGCGCTTGAGCCAGCCGCTGAATGCGGCCGGCTCGCGCAACTGGTCGAGCTTGCGCCAGGCCTGCACGAACGCATCCTGCAGCCAATCCTCGGCCAATTGCCGGTCGCCGCCGGCCAGCCGCCACAGCACCGGGAGCAGCCAGCCGGCATGCGCCGTGTACAGGCCCGAAAAGGCCTCGCAATCGCCGCGTCGCGCGGCTTCCACGAGCGCGGCATCGGGGCTTGAATCCGGCGCAGGCTTAACGACTTCGGCCGGCGCGGCCTGGGCGACTGGGATCTGCATGTCTTTCATGATGCGCTTTGACGCTCAGGGGTTTGAATCGAACGGAGTCATTACCAGTGCAGCCGGCCAAACACGAGTACATCCATGAACCCTGCAGCCAGCCCGGGGCCGTGGCGCAGGCATTCACAATGCAACCATCCGGTTCAACAGCCGGCCGAGCGGCGCAAGCCGTGCATGGGGTCTGAAACGCGAACGCGCGAAGCCTCGGGCTCGGGGCTGCCTGAAGAATTACCCTGACGTTCTCAGGGAGGCGCCCCGAATCGATCTGGCCAGGTCCGCGCGGCGGATCTTGGCGTTGTGGCGGATGTCGACCGGCAGCGACTTGCGAATCTCTATGCGCTGGACCTCCGAGGTCTCCTCGTGATCGGCCATCCGCCGGGCCACGCGCGCGATCAACGGGGTGATTTTCTGACCCGGCTCGGGTTCGACGACCAGGATCGGCGTCATCCGTCCCGACTCGCCGACGCCCACCAGGGCGCTGCGGTAGACCCCTCTGACCGCGTTGGCGATACCTTCCACGCATTCGGTGAACAAGGTGCCGCGCGAAGTGACCACCCGCTCGCTCTTGCGTCCGCAGTACCACAACCGGCCATCTTCATCGATCCAGCCCAGGTCGCCCATCCGGTGCCAGACCGTGCCCGCCTCGTCGTACATCTTGGCCAGGCGGGTCTGGGCCTCGCGCTGCCAGTACTTGTCGGTGACGGTGGGGCCGGCCACGCAGATCTCGCCGATCTCGCCCGATCTGATCTCGATGCCATCGGAAATGCGCGCCAGCGACTGGTCGTTGATGCGGATCAGTCGCACCTCGTTGGCCGGCAGCGGCCGGCCGACGCAGATGCCCTTGCCCTGACGATTGCCGTCGGAAAGCGCACCGACCAACTCGCGACCGGCGATGGTGGCGACCGGCAGGCACTCGGTGGCCCCGTACGGCGTGTGGATGTCGGCGGCCGCATCCAGCGCCAGGTGCATCCGCTCGACCACCGCCGGCGAAACCGGCGCGCCGGCCGACAACGCGCGCCGAATCGTCGGCAGCTTCGCCGAATGCGCTTCCAGATGACGCGAAAGCGTATTCATCAGCGCCGGCGATCCGAACAGGTTGGTCGCCTGGTACTGATCGATCAGGCTCACCAGCATTTCCGGGTTGACCCGGGCCGGGCGGGTGAAATCCATCTTCGGGATGACCGTGGTCATGCCCAGCGCCGGATCGAACAGCGCAAACGGCGGAAACGTCGGCAGATCGACCTCGCCGGCCCGGATCCCGTAGGTCTCGCGCACCAGGCGCACTTGCGCCGCGAAATGCCGATGGCGATAGACCACGCCCTTGGGGATACCGGTGGAGCCCGAGGTGAACAGGATGGCGGCCGGCGACTCGGGATCGGTCTCCGGGGGCTCGAAATCGGTTGCATTTTCGGTCAGCAGATCACGGTAGCGCATGCCGAGCGCGAATGGCCTGGGTCCGACGGTGATGATCCGCTTGATGTGCCCGCGAGCCCAGCCCAGCACCATGCGGGCAAGCTGAGCGCGGGTAACGCCGATGAAAACCTCGGGTCTGGCTTCGCCGAGACATGATTTCAGGGGCTTGAGCCCAATGCCGGGGTCGATCAGAACCGGCACGCAACCGGCCTTGAGCAGGCCGAAGAACATGGCAAAGAATTCCACCGACGGCGGCACCATGAACGCGACCCGCGTGCCCGATTGGATTGCCTGGCGCTGAAACCCTGCCGCCAGCCGGTCGCTCAGATCGTTCAACTGGCGATATGTCCAGCGCCGGTCCTGCCAGCGCCCGTCCGCACCGCGCCTGGTCGGCACGATCAGCGCAACGCCGTCAGGCCTGTCGGCCGCCTGAGAACGCAGCGCTTCGGCAATATTGTTGACTTCCAGCACCCAGCACCCTCTCTCACTCCAACCGGACGAAGAAGTTTACGGGAAAGCGGCCCGGCCATGCCATCCCACCGTCGCTGATTGGCCAGAGGATCGCAGCCCGGCCTGCGCCAAGCCGGCGGTCGGCCAATGGTTGTTGGTTGTTGGTTGTTGCTGGAAGCGGGTGGTCGGTTGCGGGTGTCGTGGGCGTCAACTCTCGCACCGATGGAATGGACACCAATCGCCGCCGAAGCCCGCTCCCGTGGACAGCGGGCAATCGCGGCAGACCATTCCGTCCCGAAATCTCAGTTTCCGCGAACGGCGCGCACTCGGTAACTGCTTTCGACGTTGTACGGATACTCGAGGCCCTTGAAGAAGCCGACGAACCAGGCTTCCAGCGGCACGAGGCCGTTGTCTTCCTCTTCACCGTCTTCCGGGTGCGCCCCGCGACGTGCCTGCTCATCGACGTGCTCGACTTCATAATCATCCACCCTGCGCTGCCCGTCGTCGTGAAGGGTGGCGGACCAGAAACCGCTCCAGGGCGTATCGGGGAATATTTCGATGTTGATCGACGGCGCTTCGCGACATTCCTCGACGATGCTTCTGAGTTCTTCAACGGTCGGCAGGCGCCAGTCCGTATATCCGCCCAGTTCGCCGGTGGCGTTGAGCTGGTCGACGGCGTCCCGGGCTTCGTCCCAGAAGAACACCGTGGCGGCGCCGTCGCAGCCACCGGCATTGAACCTCTGCCCGATGGCGCAGCGGCTCCACTGCAACCCGGTCCGCCCATGCTGAACAACGCCGTCGCCGAGATCGACGAAATCCCGTGTCGGCGTCGTGGCTCTATCCGAGCGGGCGCCAGCATCGCAGTATTCGTCCTGTGCCAGAACCGAGCCCCCCGTGGTGGCCGCTGCAATCGCGATGGTTGCGGCCGTGAGTCTTTTGAAGTACATGAAGTTCTCCTGCCCCTGAATGTTGTTTGCACAATTGCGTTGACGTTTTTTGTCACTTTTCGCCATTTCGCGCGAAAGCGCTCAACGCTGTCGACCAAGTTCTTGATCGAGTCCTCATTATCGGGGGATTCGGTGGCGTAAATCAAGCCTTGGGGTACTGGGCGCGATACGGGGTGACGGCGCAGGGACGCTTCCGGCACCGCCCAACGAACATTTCCGAATGCGCTGCGAAGCCGGTAACGCGCGATCTCTTTCTAGCGTACCCCGTCGTTAATCACGAAACATTCAGAGTGTGACTGAGTCGACAGTGCAAGGCGCGACCCGCAGTGAATGGCAAGCCCTTTACAAGGGTCGGAACGCCGCAATGTCGACTCAGACGCACGCCCGAAGGGCGAGCCCTGCCTTGCAGCCAAAGCGCTTTCCGACTCGCTGAAAGTTACAGGATTAGCGACGGATTACGCTAGCATGGCCTGGTTTTTGCATTTGAACTGTGATCAAAAGCAGAGCCGAACAAATACCCCTTGCTCCATCGCACTTTAAAAAGTTGAAAAAGAGATATAAACCACTTTTTTCGGGTCCGGCATTGCAGCGATGCGGGGTCATCCGGGAATTCACTGACAGAGAGATCGATGCGCTGATGCACGAGCCCGGTGCCGGGCTTGTCGTTCAGATAGCGCACCGGAACAGGAGAATCCATGAACGCTCGCCGTTGTTTACATGCAATACCTGATCGCGCCCGATCCGTATGGATCGCGCTTTCGCTGCTGCTTGTCTCCGGCCTTGCCGGCGCGGGCGATTTCTGCGGCACCGACTGCGTGCTGTCGGAGGATTTCGACGATGCCACCGATGGCGGCGGCGTCGCGGTCGGCGCGCTTCCCGCCGGCTGGGACAACGTCAGCGGTGAAAACGCCGGCGATACCTGCGTGTTCGACGGATTCGCCGATCCGTGCTTCGACTGGTGGGTCAGCAGCGGCGTGCCCGAATTCGGCAATTCGCAGTCGGCGATCCAGCCGCCGTTCGACCACACCGACGGGCTGGGCAACTTTCTCTACGTGGCGTCCGAGGACAACGACAACGCCACGGTCAGCCTGCTGACGCCGACATTCCCGCTGACCGCGGCCAACGAGCCCTATGCTTCGTTCTACATTTACGCTTTCGATACTGGATCGAGCCAGCCGAACCAGTTGAACGTCGACATCATGAACGCTGCCGGCACCAGCGTCGTCTCGCCGGCGGTGGTGACCATCGGCGATACCGGCATTTCGAAATGGCGCCCGGCATTTGCCGATCTCGACGGCACGCCGGACGGCACCTACCGATTGCGTTTTCGCTGGACCAGCACCCTGGACCAGAACGACGAAGGCGAGATTCACGACATCGCCATCGACGATTTCGCCATCGTGGCCGACCGCCAGGCGACCGGCGGAGAAGGCGGTCTCGCCGTCCGTACGCATTTCCTGCCGGCGCCCGAAGACGACATTCTGGCCTTCCTGAACGAAACCCAGGGCACCGCAACAAACCCGGTCGAGACCTACACCGGCATATCGATCGCGCTGGACAACGTCATCATCTACTACGACGAGCAGGAAGACGGCTACGAGGGTGATATCGCCAACCCGGTCCAGACCGGTTTCGTGCCGGGATCGACCGCGCCGGATCCGATCAACCGCAGCACCCAGGTCTGGGGTGACGGGTATCCGCAGAACGGCTATCCGCCGGGCCATCCCGACGACATCCTGAGCCTGGGCGAGGTGATCATCCTGCGCGAGCCCGAAATCGACGTGACGTCGCTGACCGCGGTGCTCGATCACGATGCCGGCGACATCATCGCGTCCAGCGACGAAGTGGCCATCACACGCGCGTTCTGGGCCGCAGGCGACGAAACGCTCAACGCCGGCTCGATCGAACTGTTCCCGACCGACCGCTGGGGCACCGAGTTCGTGGTGCCGTTCGGCGAGAACATCACCGCCGCCGACATGGATGCAGCGGTCAGCTGCGGCGACGACGACATCTTCGAAGAGGTCGCGCTGTTCGTGATGGCCGAATCCGACGGCACCCAGGTCACGGTGGACTTCAACAACGGCGGCGGCAGCAACGACTTCAGCACGATCCTGGACAAGGGCCAGTCGGCATTCATCGGATTCAATGCCGGCGCCGACGGCGTCGACGACATCAACGCCGGCGCTCTGGTCACGGCCACGGGCCTGGTGCAGGTGCACGCGTTCGCCGCCGACGAAGGCAGCAACTTCGGCTCGCGCTACTACACCCTGCTCCCGGTCGAGCAGCTTTCCGACGAGTACTTCGCGCCGTTCGAATCGTCCACCGGCGGCGATGCGGAGCTGGTGATCTTCAACCCGAATCCAGGCCCGGTGACGATCGATGTCTTCACCGGGGCGAATCCGGCAACGCCGGTGGCCACGTTCTCGCTTGCCGGCAATGATTTCGATACCTTCGTATTGCCGTCCGGTACCGCCGACGGCGCCTCGGTGGCCACGCGCATCGTGTCGCGCGGTCGCGAAGCGATCTATGCCGTGGTGGTGATGGATGCCTGCGACGATGCGCACGACTGGGGCGGCGCGCTGTTGCCCGACCAGGTGCTGACCCAGGCCATGCTGATCCCGGTCGGTTTCGGTTCCGACCCGACCAACGCTGCGGTCGAAAACCACTCGCCGGTCTGGACAACGCCGGCCGCCGATACGTTCGTCTACGTCGATTTCGACGGCGACCTGGTGCCCGACCTGGTGGATCTCAACGGCGACGGCGACACGCTCGATGTCGTCGACGGCATCGACGAGGCCACCTCCAACGCCGGCATGGCGGTCAGCGAGCTGCAGCTGATCCGGATTCACGATGCGACCGACTTCGACCAGTCCGGGACACTGGTATTCACGCTTTCCAGTGCCGGCTTCACCGGCGGCGATCCGGCCGGACGCGCGGCCGGGGCGTTGATTGCAGGCGGCTGGGGGCAGGATCCCGACGTCGGCGGCAGCGGCCCCACGCCACTGGGTGCACCGGCGATCGACGTCGGTACCGCGTTTGCGCCGATCACCTTCCCGTCGACGCTGCCGGTGAGCATTGCCTCGTTCGAATCGCACGACGTCGCCGGCGGGGTGGAAATGCGCTGGACGACGGTGTCGGAAACCCGCAACGCCGGCTTCCGGATCTGGGCCGACAAAGGCGACGGCATTCGCCTGCTGACGCCGGATGCGATCCCGTCACAGCCAGGCGATGCCGCCACGCCGCGCAGCTACGTGCACCGCATCGACGGCGTGCGCCTGGCCGATCTGGCCGACATTGCCATTAGCGCCGAGGATTATCACGGCAAGGAAGAGCTCTACGGCCTGTTCGAGCCGGGCCGGGTTTACGGCAGCCAGGGCGCGCCGGAACCGATTGGCTGGTTCGGCATCGAGCGAGACGCCCGGACACGGATGGAAGCACGTGCCGCGCGCGCCGCTGCGCCTTTCGCCGGCGCGGCCGACGTTCGCCCGGCCGCCCCCGGACTGGTGGAGATCCGATACGAGGAACTGGTCCAGGCCGGCCTGAATCTCGGCGGCGTCGCGGTCGCGCGAATCGCGGTCAGCCTCAAGGGCGAGCCGGTGCCGCGGCATGTGGTCGGCGCCGATGCCGGCGACGGCCAGCCGGTCTTCGGGCCGGGTGCCGCCATCCGATTCTGGAGCGACCAGCCGGCACTGCCCGACGCGTTGTACGTCGACGCCTACAGCTACCGGATCGAGGAGGCCCCCGCGCTGGCCAGACCGGCCCAGTCCCGGATCGGCGAATGGACCGGCTTCGGCGATTCGTTCGAGACCAGCGTGACGGCCCAGACGGCCGCCGGCAGCCATTTCGCCTGGCAGCGTATCGATGCCGACAACGCATATGGCTTTGCCAGTCCGCTGGCCGATCCCTGGTATGCGGCCCGGCTCAGGGCCGACCGGGAAAACGCCTTTGCAACCACATTCGAACTCGACGACGCACGACTGACCGACCAGCCGGGCCGGCTCAAGGTTCGGCTCGGCGGTTTGACCGACTACCCGGCAGCGCCCGACCATCACGCGCTGATCGAAGTCAACGGCGTGATGCTGGGCGAGGCGTTCTTCGACGGCGCCCGGGTGCACGAATTCGATCTCGAGGTGCCGGCCGCCCTGCTGTCTTCCGGCCAGGTTACCGTCACCGTGCGCGCGCCCGGCGGCACATCGGCCCCGTTCGACATCTTCCTGCTCGATACCGTCGAGCTGGGCTACGCACGGCGCATGCAGGCGACCGGCAACCAGCTGCACATCGAAGCTCACCCATCGGGACAGGCGCTCGAAGCGGCCGGCTTCGCGCCCGGCCCGGTGGCGGCCTACGCACGCGCCGACGGCGATCTGTACGCGCTTGGCAGCAACACGCTGGGCGCAGGCCAGGTCGGCGTCGCCGCGCTCGATCAGACCGCAGACTACTGGCTGGCATCGGCCGATGCGATGGTTCCGGCCGCTTCTGTCACAGCTGTTTCGTCCGACAACCCGCTGGACGGCGTGCAGGCAGATTTCCTGGTGGTCGCGCACCCGGCCTTCCTGCCGCTTTCCGACGGTGAAGCGCATCCGCTGAACGACTATGCGGCCGCACGCCGGGCCGAAGGCTGGGATGTCGAGGTCTTCGATATCCAGGCCGTCCAGCAGGCCTACGGCTGGGGCATGCCGCTGCCGCAGGCGATCACCCGGTTCCTGACCGAGGCCGATCGTCGGATGAGCTACACGCACGTGCTGCTGGTGGGCGGCGACAGCTACGACTACACCGACAACCTCGGCCTGGGCAGCATCAGCTTCATTCCTACCGTCTACGCCGCGACCAATTTCATCCCGCATACGCCGGCCGACGCGCTGCTGGCCGACCTCGACGGCGACGGATTGAGCGACAAGGCCCTGGGCCGCTGGCCGGTTCGCACCATCGGCGATCTGACATCGATCGTGACCAAGACGCTGGACTGGCGCGGCATGCGCGGCCGCAACGACGCGGTCTGGGTGACCGACTCGGAAGACTCGCGCCAAAGCTCGTTCAAGGCCCAGGCCGAGCGAATGATGGAGCCACTGCGGGCAGCACGCTGGCCGGACCAGGCGCTGGATCGCGTGTTCTTCGATGAGGTCATACCGCGGCCGGGGCTTTCGGTGGCCGAGGCGGCGCGTGACGACCTGTTCAGAAAACTGCGCGCCGGCAAGGCGCTGACCGGCTTTGTCGGCCACGGCGCGCCCAGCATGTGGACGTTCCAGGGCCTGCTCAGCCCGGATGACCTGACCGATCTCGACAACGTCGGCAAGCCGACCATGATCACGACCATGACCTGCTACACCAGTTATTTCGTGTCGCCCAACAGCGATACCGTGGCGCATCGCTGGATGAACGGCTATCGCGAAGACGCATTCGGGCAGCAGGTGCCGGGCGTGGCCAACGGTGCTGTCGCGATTCACGGCGCCGCGACGCTGTCGAGCTACGACCAGAACGAACGCATTTCCCGCGACGTCCTGAATCAGCAACTCGACGGCGCCACGCTGGGCCAGGCGATCCAGGTCGCGCGCCAGCGCGCCCGGTTCCTGAACATGCATGATCAGGTCATCAACTGGACGCTGCTGGGCGATCCGACGCTGAAGCTGGACGCGAACGACTGACAGTAACGGGCGCTTCGCTTCGTCGCTTCGTCG
>CAYYZR010000005.1:0-34667 GCA_964476005.1 uncultured Halomonas sp. | reverse complement strand
CGGGGCCGATATAAACGATATCCAGCGGAATTCTCGTATTGAGCATCCAGAACGATCGGGGCGCAGTCTCGCGAAAAATGAACAACATGCCCTCGTTGGAACCGAGCTCGTCGCGATACATCAACCCGCGCGCACGCTCATCGTCGTCGTCGGCGATCTCGACGTAGTAGCGCTGGTCGCCAACCTCAACCCAGGGCTCACCGGCGCGACAGGCACCGACCAGCAACAAGGCAATGACGGCAAGCGCGGCGCGAAAGAGGGTTGCCCGGAAAAGTATCGCTATGGACGTGGGGGTCGTGTTCTTCGAGTGCATATGCATTTGTCGATTCATCCCGGTGCTGCAGTGCACGACAGCGAACAGAATACCAGCGCATAGGGATTTGCGGCGTCCGGAGGCCGCCGGCTCATCGCCGCCAGCGCCCAGTCGGCATGGGACCAGTCCGGAAAATGCGTGTCGCCTGAAGGGGCCGCGTCGATGAAAGTCAACTCCATGCGACTTGCCAGCGGCAGCGCGGCCCGGTACAGCTCGCCACCGCCGATCACCATGATCGGGCCTGAATCCACGCCTTCGATGACTTGTTCCAGCGAAGCCAGCAGTTCGCAGCCCGGCGGCGCCTCGACCAGCGTGCGGCTGAGCACGATATTGCGCCGGCCCGGCAGCGCCTTGCCGATTGACTCGAACGTACGCCGGCCCATCACGATGGGATGGTTCATGGTCACCGCCTTGAAGTGCTTCAGATCGGCCGGCAGGTGCCACGGCATGCCGCCGTCGACGCCGATGACGCGGTTCCTGCCCATGGCGGCGACCAGGACGATTTCAGGAGATGAGGGCATTGGGGTTGGTTCGCTGGTTCGCTCGTGCACTAACACCTAAAACGTCGAGTCAGATCGCAATCGGCGCCTTGATCGGCGGGTGAGCCTGGTAGCCGACGAGTTCGAAATCGTCGAATTCGAAGTCCTCCAGCCGCTTTCGCTCGGGATTGAGACGCATCTGCGGCAGGCCGTACGGTTCGCGCTCGAGCTGGGTGCGGGCCTGCTCCAGGTGATTGAGGTACAGGTGAGCATCGCCGAAGGTGTGGATGAACTCGTGCGCCTTCAGACCGGTGACCTGGGCGACCATCATCAGCAGCAGCGCATACGAGGCGATGTTGAACGGTACGCCGAGAAAGCAATCGGCCGAGCGCTGGTAGAGCTGCAGGCTGATCCGGCCTTCGGCGACCCAGAACTGGAACATGGTGTGGCAAGGCGCCAGCGCCATGCGTCCGTGGGCCACGTTCTCGGCCGGACTCATCCGCTCGTCCGGCAGGGTGGTCGGATTCCAGGCCGAAATGACGTGGCGACGCGAATCCGGCCGACGCCGTATCCGATCGACGATCGCGGTCAGCTGGTCGACCTCGCCGCCGGCCGGATCCGGCCACGCGCGCCATTGACGTCCGTAGATCGGTCCCAGTTCGCCCGACTCGTCGGCCCATTCGTCCCAGATCGAAACACCGTGTTCGTTCAGATAACCGACGTTGGTCTCGCCGCGGATAAACCACAGCAACTCGTGGATGATCGAGCGCAGGTGCAGTTTCTTGGTGGTCACCAGCGGAAAACCGTCGTCAAGGTCGAAGCGCATCTGGTAACCGAACACGCTCAGGGTGCCGGTGCCGGTTCGATCGGACTTGCGCACGCCTTTTTCGAGCACGTGTTCGAGCAGCTCGTGGTAAACCTTCATTGGCAGCTCCCATTGGAATGACGGTTGTCATATTGCCTGTCATAACGATACGCGTAGACCAGCAACGCGATTCCGGCCAGGAACATCGGCAGTGACAACAGCTGACCCATGGTCAGCCACTCGAATGCGATGAAGCCGAGGTGCGCGTCGGGCTCACGGAAGAATTCGGCGATCCAGCGGAATACCGCGTAGCCGGCGAGAAACAGACCGCCCACCGCGCCGGCCGGGCGGGGTTTGCGGGCAAAGATCCATACGACCGCAAACAGCGTGAAGCCTTCCAGGGCTGCCTGGTAGAGCTGCGACGGGTGACGGGCGAGGTGGTCCAGCGCGCCCGTTTCCCAGGCCTGCTGCAAGGACATGCCGGCCAGATCCTCCCGGGTCAGCGAGGCCGGGAAAATCATCGCCCAGGACACGTCGCTGGTGCGGCCCCAGAGCTCCCCGCCGATAAAGTTTCCGATGCGTCCGAATGCCAGCCCCAGCGGCACGACCTGGGCAACAAAATCGCCGAGCTTCAGGAAGCTGACTCCGATATGGCGCGCGAACAGCGCCATCGTCACAAGAACGCCGATCAGTCCACCGTGAAACGACATGCCGCCCTGCTGCAGCCAGATCGGGAACAGAGGATCGGCGAACCACCGGTCCAGCGCGTAGAACAGCACGTAGCCCATGCGGCCGCCGACCACCACGCCGATCACGCCCCAGAACATCAGATCGCCGGCCTGTGCCGGGGTGATCGGCCAGTGGGCGGCATGCGCACGCACCCTGAGCAGCCACCAGCAGGTCGCGAACGCCAGAAGATACGTGATCCCGTACCAGTGGATCTGGAACAGGCCGAGATCGAGCGCAACGGGATCGAAGTCGACAAGAAAATAACGAGGGGACATTGAACGACGGGCTGCGCTGTGTCTGAGCGGCCATTGTAAACGAGCCGATGCAGTCGGCCCGGTACACAAGGAATGATTTGGAGGCTGTTATTCTTTGGGACTGTCTTCAACGCCGGGTCGACCATGCCGAATCGCCTCTCGGGCGCACTTAGCCCGTATCTCGAACAACACGCCGACAACCCCGTCGACTGGTACCCGTGGGGTCCGGAAGCGCTGGAAGCGGCACGAACGGCGGATCTGCCGATCCTGCTGTCGATCGGCTACTCGGCTTGCCACTGGTGTCATGTCATGGCGCACGAAAGCTTCGAGAACGCAGAGATCTCGGAACGGATGAACAACTGGTTCGTCAATATCAAGGTCGATCGCGAGGAGCGACCGGATCTCGATCGCATCTACCAGCTGGCTCACCAGCTCCTGACCGGGCGCGGCGGCGGCTGGCCATTGACGGTATTCCTGGATCCGGCCGACCTGGCGCCATTCGTCGCCGGCACCTACTTCCCGCCGACCGCCCGCCATGGCCTGATCGGTTTCGGCGAACTTCTGCAGCGTGTTCACGAGGCGTGGCTGAACCAGCGCGAGACCCTGAAGGCGCAGAACCGGCAGCTCCACGAAGCGCTGACCATGATCTCGGCTCAACGCACGCCGGTCGAAGACGATCACGGCGACCCGGAACAGGTGCTGCTGGGTCAGCTGGACGCCCGTCGAGACCGTCGCCACGGGGGCTTCGGCGACACGCCGAAATTTCCCCAGGCCCCGATGCTGGAATGGCTGCTGGCCGCGTCGGCCGCCGACGAGCAGGCTGCCGACATGCTGGGCGATGCGCTGGACGCCATGGCCGGAAACGGGTTGTTCGATCACCTGGGCGGCGGTTTTTTCCGTTATTGCGTGGACGCGGCCTGGGAAATTCCGCATTTCGAGAAGATGCTTTACGACAACGCCCAGCTGCTCCCGCTCTACGCCGAGGCCGCGCTGCGTTTCGACAATTCGATGTGGGCCGATACTGCCGCGCTGACCGCCGAGTTCCTGTCACGCGACTTTCGCCTGCCCGATGGGGGACTGGCCAGCAGTCTCGATGCCGACAGCCTGCCGCCGCCGGACGAGAAATCCGGTTCGAATTCCGATTCCGACCTGGATGCCGACGCGTGCGATACAGCCGTGGAGGGCGCTTATTACGTGTGGACGCCGAACCAGTTCGAGCAATGTCTGGGCGCCGAGCGCCTGGATCTGGCCAAAGCGCGCTACGGCCTGGACGGTCCGCCCAATTTCGAGGGCGGCAAATGGCACCTGGTGCGCGCGCGCAGCATCAACGAACTGACCCGACGCGCGAGCGATGCCGATCGAATGGCGAGCGAACTGGAACTGGCCCGCGAAGAACTGCTCGCGTGCAGGCAGGCGCGACCGGCGCCGGCGCGCGACGACAAGATGCTGGCCGGCACCAACGCGCTCACCGCGGCCGGCCTGATGCGCGCCGGCCGGCTGCTGGGCAACAAGGGCTGGCTCGGGCTGGGCATGGAAACGGCCAGCCTGACATGGCAAAGATTGTTTGCCGAGTCGCCCGCCAGGGCTGTCTGGCGCGACGGCAGACGCGACCACCCGGCCCTGCTCGATGACTATGCGGCCATGCTCATGGCATGCATGGAATGCCTCCAGTGCCGCTGGGATCCAGACTGGCTCGAGCGTGCCGAACAGCTGGCCGCGATCGTGCTGGACCGCTTCTTCGAGACCGAAACCGATACGCTGTACCTGACCCCGATCGACCACGAACGCCTGATCATGCGCCCGACGGCCAATACCGACGACGCCACGCCGGCCGGCGCCGCGCTGACCGCGCGGGGCCTCGCGCGACTGGGACACCTGATCGGCAGCGGCGAGTGGCTTGCCCTGGCCGATCGTATCGTGGATGCGGCGAGGGGCGACATGCAGCGCACGCCGGCGGCACACGCGGGCATGCTGATCGCCGCGCGCGAGCTTGAAATGCCGCAACCCCAGGTTCTGATCGGTGGAGAATCGGGCGAAGGCGACGACTGGCATGCGCAGCTGGCACGCAGACCGGGCCTGCACGCCTACCGCGTGGGCGCCGGCGGCGAGCTGCTGCCGGAGCTTCTTGCCGAAATCGCCGAGTCGAGATCCACCCGCGCCGTGGTCTGCCTGGGTACGCACTGCCTGGAACCGGCAGACTCGTTCGAGCAGCTCGAAACGCGCCTGGCCGAGGCCGGGACCGAACGGGCCGGTCTTGCATGAAGGAAGTGAGCGGACGAATCACCGACTTGCCGGCGCGAGTCGGCGCCGCCCTCGCCGCGACTCTGGTCTGGTGTGCGGCAGCTCTCGACCCGGCCGCGGCCGACGTCGACGCGCCGGCAGCGCCGCGCATCGTGTCGCTGGCGCCGCACCTGACCGAACTGGCGTTCGACGCCGGCATCGGGGAAAAACTGGTGGGCGTGGTTGAATGGAGCGATTATCCGGCGGCCGCTGCATCGCTGCCGCGGATCGGCGATGCCTTTCGTTTCGACCTCGAGCAAATCCTTCGACTCGAGGCCACCCATGCGCTGGCCTGGGGCGGTGGAACCCCGCCTGGCGCCATCGCCGAGCTCGAAGCGCTTGGCGTGGCGGTTGAAATCATCGAAATCGAAACGCTGGAGCAGATCGGCGGCGCGATCGAGCAGCTGGGGGTGTTGGGCGGTAACCGGGAAGCAGCGACGAGGGCGGCAACTTCCTTTCGAAGCCGGTTGTCCGGCTTCCGGGCTGGGCGCGAACCGACGCGGCACGCCGTTTCAATCTTCTACCAGGTATCGGAGAAGCCGCTTTTCACCCTCGGCGGGCGGCATGTCATCAACGAGGTGCTTGGACTCTGCGGCAGTGTCAACGTGTTCGGCGGCCTCGATACCGAAGCGGCCAGCGTGGACCTTGAAGCGGTATTGGCCCGCGATCCGACGGCGATCGTGATCGGCAGTGACGATGAGACGGACCCAGGCACGCGCTGGCGATCGTATCCGAACCTTCACGCCGTTGCGTGCGGCAACATCCTGCAGGTCGATCCGGCACTGCTGGTCCGGCCGACGCCGCGCGTTCTCGACGGCGCCCGCAAACTATGCACCTGGCTGGACGAAGAGGTCGCAAACACTGACGATCCTGCGTGCGGCCCCGACCGCCATTGACAGGGAATTGCGCGGCAATTGGCCGGCATTTCTTGCACAAAGGCGTAAAACTCGATCCGCTGGAAATAATTGCGGCGGCAAGGACTCCCTTGCCGCCGCTGAACATCAGAATCGGCAACTGCCTCAGGCCGATGCCCTGCCCTCACGCGGGCGCAGCAGCCAGCGCGCCAGCGCCGGCAGCAGCAACATTGCGCCGATCATGTTGAAGATGAACATGAATGAAAGCAGGATGCCCATATCGGCCTGGAACTTGAGTTCCGAGAACAGCCAGGTACCGACACCAACCGCCAGCGTGATGGCCGTGAACAGTACCGCGCGACCGGTCAGGCGCAGGGTCCGCATATAGGCTTCGTCCAGCGTGGCACCTTCGTTGAGGTACTCGCGCAACCGGCTGAAGATGTAGATGCCGTAGTCCACCCCGATGCCTACCCCGAGCGCAACCACCGGGAGCGTATTGACCTTGAGGCCTATATCCATGAATGCCATCAGCGAGTACGCCAGGTAGCTGACGAGCACAAGCGGCAGAACGATGCAGATCGTGCCGCGAATCGAACGGAACGTAATCAGGCAAAGCAGAATGATCGCGCCGTAGACGTACAACAGTATCGGCGTCTGCGCGGCCTTGACCTCCTCGTTGGTCGCTGCCATCACCCCGACGTTACCGGTCGCCAATCTGAACCTCAGGCAGTCCTCGGTCGGCTCGACCTGCTGCTTGCAGGTGTCGTCCGTGGTCAATTCCGGGGCGACGTCACCGGCTATCAGCCCTATAGACGCGGCAAATTCCATCAGCCCGTTCCGACGCGGGTCGGCGGGCGCCTGCGCACCGTCGGAAGCATTGTCGTTCTGCTGCGCGACGGCGACTTCCGGCTCGATCTGGTATTTCTGACGCAGTTCCTTCGCGCGTCCCACTACGCGCTGGATGGTTTCGGCCTTGTGGTCTTCCATGAATACAAGAACGGGCATCGCACTGCAGTCGCGATTCAAAAGCCCGGTATCGGTATCGATGTTCTGCAGGTTCTGACGCATCACGAACTTGTTGCGCGGCAGGACCTGCCAACGCAGATTGCCCTCGTTCCATCCGGCATTGACGATCTTGGCGATCTGCGGAAGCGTCAGGACCTTTTGCACGCCTTCGACCTGGCTCATCTCCCAGGCAAAGTTGTCGATCCGGTCCATGACCTCGAAGTTTTCGGTGCATGCCTGCGAACTGGTCTCGGCGATCACGCCCAGCTGATCCACGCCCAGCGCGAACCGCTCGCTGATCAGGCGCGCGTCCCGGTTGTAGCGCGAGTCCTCTCGCAATTCGGGTACGCCGGCCTCGGAATCCCCGATCTTCATGTCCTGCGACTTGTAGACGGCTCCGACGAACAGCACCGCGGCGACGACGATCGTGATCAGCGCGGGCACCGGGCGCGAAAAGGTTGCCAGTGCTCGCCAGACCCAGGAGGTATGCGCGGCGTGGCTGTAGAGCTTTTCCCTGAACCGTTCCGGGTTGCGGATTCGCGCGTAGGACAGCAGCACCGGCAACAGCAGCAGATTGGTGAAGATGATCACGGCCACCCCGATGCTGGCGGTCAGCGCCAGTTCCTGGATGATCCGGATGTTGATCAGGTAAATCGCGAGGAACCCGATCGTGTCGCTCAGCAGCGCGATGGACCCGGGCGCCAGAAGCCTGTGAAACGTAGCCTTGGCCGCATCCAGGCTCGAAGCGATTTCGTATTCATCGACCGCCTCGCTTCGCCGGTGCAACGAGGCGGGCGAGTGGCCGCCGAACAGTTTCTCGGCCGTCCAGCCGCTGATCATCTGAACGCCGTGGCTGACACCGATCGCGAAGATCAGGAACGGCGTCAGGATATTCATCGGATCGATGCCATAGCCAAGCAGGCTGAGGATTCCAAGCTGCCAGATGACGGCGACTGTGGCGCAGACCAGCGGCAACAGGGTCAGCCAGAGCGATTTGGAATAAAGGGCAAGCAACACGGCTGTGATAAGGAAGGCCACGCCGAAGTACGCGATGACGCCGCGCGCCCCGTCGGCGATATCGCCGACGATCTTGGCGAAACCGATGATGCGAACCGAGTGCGCTTCATTCTCGAATTCCGACCGTATCTGTTCGAGCTGGTCGGCGACCTGCTGGTAGTCGAGTTGTTCACCGGTCTCGGGATTGCTCTCCATCAGGTTGGCCCAGACCATCGCGCCGGAAAAGTCTTCCGCTACGAGCCGGCCGACTTCGCCGGACTTGATGATGTTGGATCGAACCCGCTCCATCATTTCCGGCGTCGGCGAAAAATCGGCCGGGATCACGTTACCCCCGGCAAAGCCGTCTTCCACGACCTCGACGAATCGGACGTTGGGCGTGAAGATAGAACGTACGCTGGCACGGTCGACGCCCGGCAGCAAAAAGACGCGATTGCTGATCTGCTCGAACGCGCGGAAGAATTCCGGCGTGAACATGTCGCCGTCACGATCCATGAGCGCGACCAGAATCCGGTTGGCGCCGCCGAACTCCTCATAGAACTGGAAGGTCTGCATGTACTCGTGATCCAGCGGGAGCTGTTTCTTGAAACCCGCGTCGACCCGCAACTGCGCCAGATAGAACGCCATCACCACGGTGCCGATCAAAAAGACCAGTAGCACCAGCGGGCGGATCGAAAAGACCGCGTTTGCAATTCCGGACTTGAGTCCGCCCTTGTCACTCATACCGAGCTCCATTCTCTCCAACCAGGATCATGCTGCCGTTGAGTACTCTGACTGCGGCGTAGTCGCTGCCAAGCTGATCGGCCTCCGTGTCGATGCTGCCGCCGGGTTCGATATAGATGCGCGTGGCGCCAGACCCGACAAGAACCGCAGTGCCGTCCGAATCGATATCGCCACCCATCAAGGACTGCCGAATGCCGGTCGGCACTTCGTTCCAGCTGGTCCCGAAATCACAGCTCTTCTGAACATGCCCTCGCAGGCCAAATGCCAGCAAGCAGCCCCGCTGTGCGACCAGACCGAACATCGATCCGGGATACGGGAACTTGAACGACTCCCAGGTCTCACCCTCGTCGACGCTGCGAAAGCCGTATCCAGCCTCGGCCGCGATGATCAGTCGGCCGCCGCCGAGATCCAGGATCGCATTCAGGTGGCATTCGCCGTACTCGTAGCAACCCTTGTTCACGTCGGCTTCGGCGGACTGGTCGTCCAGGAGTTCGTCCGGAATGGTCTCGATGTCGCCCTGCTCACGCGCCACGGCCGCCCAGTCGATCGACTCGGACACTACGCGATCGGTCATTCGGTGGGTCTCCCAGTTGATGCCGCCGTCCGTGGTGGTCATGAAGCGACCATAAGCGCCAATGGCAAACCCGCTGTTCGGATTCAGGAACAGGACGTCCAGGATCGGCGCCTGAACCATGGGATCGTCGGGATCGACTTGCGCCTCGCGATGCTGGATGAACCAGGTTTCGCCGCCGTCGCTGCTCGATATAATTGCTGAATCGTGGCCGACCGCCCAGAGACGACGGCCGAAGCTCGTCGCGCGCGTCAGAGTAGCCTGGAGAGGAACCGATTGTGCCTGCCGCCATTCGCGACCGTCCTCGGACAACAGCACATGGCCGCGCGAGCCGACCGCGATGAATTTTTCATCATAGGAAAGTATGTCGAGAAGCAGACTTTCGTCGGCCAACTCGGCCTGGATGGCGGGCTGCGGCTCGCCCCCCGTCTCCTCTTCCTGAGCCAACACGACGGGTGACAATGTCGCCGAGACCAAAGCCAGGGCGAGCAGCGTCCGTGCACTGCCCAGCATCTTCATATTCTGCATCGAGAGAACTCCGGGTCCTTACACGAAATCGACCGACCCGGAAGCCCCGGATCGGTCGTTTCCAGTAAACGCCTACTTCGTCAATTCGGTCACCGACGGCCGCGCGTGCGCAGCGCTTGCGGGGTGTAGTTGCTCGGCGACAGTTCGACGTTGAATGTATTGACGGGATCCTGATTGTCCAGTCCTACGGCCACGTAACGCCCGGACAGCAGATCCATGTGAGTTTCGATCGTGGTCCAGAAAGTCGGGACATCGTAATAGTTGATCGAATGCGCTTCGGACGCACGCCAGAGCTGGCCTCGCTGGTCATAGTGATCGGTCAGCAGAATCTGGTAAGAGTCTTCGTCCATATAGAAGGTACGTCGCGGATTGATATGGCGCGTGCCTTCCTTGAGCCGTGCATCGATGACCCAGACGCGGTGCAGTTCGTAACGCATGTATTCCGGGTTCAGATGACCGGCCATGGTGAGATCGTCCACAGTCACGTCACCGCTGTGTGCTTCGTAGGAGTTGTACGGCACGTACATCTCCCTCTTGCCGACGATCTCCCAGTTGTACCGGTCCATGGCACCGTTGAACATGTCCGTCATGTCGTTGGTACGCAACCCGTCCGAGGCTGTACCGGGATTGTCGTAGGCAACGTTCGGCGCGCGGCGGACGCGGCGCTGCCCGGGGTTATAGATCCAGGCCTGGCGCGGCTGTTCGATCTGGTTGAGCGTTTCGTGCACCAGCAGAATGTTGCCGGCCAGACGCGCTGGAGACTCGACCTCCTGGAAGAAGTAGAGCAGGATATTGTTGATCTCCTCGATGGTCGCTCCCGTCTTGTAGTACAGCCCGAGAATTTCCTCCCGCAGCTTTACCAACTGGTAGGCACCGCTGGTCGTCGGAGCAACCTGGTTGTTGTAGCGCGTGCCGCCGATGCCCTTGAACTTGAGCTTGTGGTTCCACATCAGCTGATACGGTGTTTGCGGCAACGGGAACGGAAAGCCTACGGAAGCGTTGACAACACCTTCGCCACCAGCGACCTGTTCGGCGGTTGCAGCATTTTCAATGGTCGCCTCGTAGACGCGCTCCGGGAAGGACGCCGAACGGCGGCTCGGGTAGACGCGCATGAAGTAGGTTTCCGGGTACCGCTCAAACGTCGCGATCTGACCGACCGACAGCTGATCGGCGTAGTCCTGATAGTTTTCACCGGTAATCACGAACTGCGGCCGGTCGTTGGGAAACGGATTCGGGTGGCGCAAACCAGGCTCGTAGCCGGCCGGCCAGTCTTCTCGGGTGAGACCGCCGGTCCAGGCCGGAATCTCGCCGCCATTGCCAGCAACCGGTGAACCCATCGGCGTCAAATCATTACCCAGGCGATTAATATTGTCGGGCGTGCGCGGGATCACGCCTTCGGCCGCAGCGCCGGCATCAAGCGAATCGCCGGTCACGGCCCTGGTACGACCCTGTGCAGCCTGACCAGCTTCTTCCTCGGCCATCTCCGCAACCTGCTCCGGTTCCATCGCAACGGCCGTGTCATCCATCGGGCGAGGATCGGTCAGTTCTTCGTCGGTTTCGGGCATGCCTTCCTGCTCTTCCTCGGCGGCGATGGCTTCGGCTTCAGCCTGCGCAGCAGCTTCAGCCGCCCCACGCTCGGCTTCGGCTTGAGCCTCTGCCTGTCTTTCGGCTGCTGCCTCGGCCTGTGCCAGCCGTTCGGCTTCGGCTTGCCTTTCGGCCTCAGCCTGGGCTTGACGCTCTGCTTCGGCTTGCCTTTCCGCTGCCGCTTGCGCTTGACGCTCTGCCTCTGCCTCTGCCTGGGCCTGAGCCTGAGCCTGCCGCCGAGCCTCTGCTTCCGCCTCGGCCTGTGCGCGCGCTTCCGCTTCTTCCGCAGCCTGTGCCTGTGCATCCGATTCGGTCGGGGGCGCACCGGCCTCTTCGTTCACCGGAGCTGAACCGCAAGCTGCCAAAGCAAGCGCGAGCAGGGCCGCGGCAAGCAACCTCAGGATTTTCTGGTTCGATTGAATGGACATGGGTTCCTCCGGATTAGAACGAGTAGCTGACCGAGGCCGAGACGAAGTCCCGATCGAGCAGCAGATTGTTTTTGCCGCCACCAAAGAAATTGGTGTAGCCGAACTGGAATCGCAGATTATTCAATCGAGTGAAGCTGGCTGCGAGCGTGAGCGACTTGCGATCCTCGACGAAATTGCCGCCCGGTCCCGGCGAAACGCCGGTCACGTCGTGGTTGAATGCCACACGGGGGCCAAAGTTCCAGGCGGTCCCCAGGAACGAGTTGTAGGTTGGCGCCACCACGATACGGTAGCCCCAGCTGAACGACGTCGCGAACCCGTCCTCGGTCGTGACCGGGTTTCGCAGATCGCCACCATTGAGCTGGTTGCCGATGCCGCCGCCGGTATCCGTGCCGGGGCCGTTGAAGCGAAGGTCCGACTGGTCCGGAAGATCCCAGACGTGCATTGCACCGACTTCACCGACGAGCGCGACATCGTTGGCGCCGAGCCAGCGCACCGGCCCGGTCAGTCGGGTGAATGTCATCTGCGCGCGTGACACGTCTCGGCGCAGGAACCCTTGGATGTCCTCGCCCGGGCCAAACTGTCCCAGCTGGCTGCGGAAGCGCAGCGCCGGTTCGGGAATCACGGCGTTGAGCGGCGACAGACCGGCAAAAAGCACTTCCACATCGTCGATCTGAAGCGGCAAATTGGGGCTGTAGCTCACTTCACCCTGCCATGCCCACTTGCTGTCGAAGATAGTGGTGTTGAAGCTACCTGCGATCACATCGATGTCTTCGGGGTAGACAATGTTGTAACGGCCCGAAGCGCTGCTGGTGTTGGTTACCGTGGTGCCGCTGATCAGCGGCAACCGGCTGTGGTAGTGCAGGTAGAACAGGCCGAATTCGGTATCGTTCAGCCACGGCGCGAAGTAGCGCAGCGCGGCCCCGAATTCACCGGTGATCTGAGGCGCCGAGCCAGTATTGCCCGGGCGATCATCGTTGGCGCGCGGCAGTGCCCCCGGCGGGAAACAGCCGAGCGGCGTCGGATCGACACCGCAACCGGGCAGGTTCAACGGGTCGTCCGGCAAAAGACCGAAGCCCAGCATGGCGTACTGGCCGCCGTCCACCGCAAAATCGTTGGTCGAGAAGAACGAGCCGCGCGATTCCGGCTCGACTCGATCCCATTCGAACATCACCAGCGCTTCGGCAGAGAGATTCGGCGTGAGCTCCAGCGATGCCCAGGTCATGCCCAGCGGAATGAACGCGTCGCGCAGTTCCGCGCCCGCGGTGCGAAGCGCCGATACGTCGACAGGGTTGAGAACGCTCAGGCCGCCCGGGATGAACGTGCTTTCGCCCCAGCTCACCACCTGGCGCCCGACACGCAGCGAAAACAGCTTGCCGCCGAGGTCGAAGTCGCCGTAGACGTAGGCATCGAGCAGGCGCCCGCGCTGGCCGACGAAATCCTTGCTGTCTCCAGGCAGACGGTTCATGTCGTTCAGCTTGAAGTCGTGGAAGAAATTACCGCGAATGAAAGCGCCGTAGTTCTTGTAGCTGAACGACAGCTCGGAGGTGATACGCGCCTGGCTGAAGATCGCCTCGCCCGAATCGAAATTCAGGTTGCCGTCGTCGGAGTTGTTCGAGAAGCGGCCGGGTGCGGCGATCTGCTGTTCGATGGGCAGCAACGAGATGGCCGGGTTGAAGGCGGCCTTGGCCACGAAGTCGTCGTCCCGGTCCTCGACGCGCACGCCGACCGAATAGGACACCTGGGTGTCGATGCTCAGGCTGAAATCGTTTCCGCTGAAATCCAGAGCCTGAACCGAGCCGGTCGCCAATGCCACGCCGATCGCACCCGCCAGAAGCGAGGGTCGGAGCACTGCGCGCCCGGAAGTGTTGTTTTGAGTTTTCATAGCTGCGAATTCTCCCTTGCTCAGTTCTGGATGACGGACGCGTCGTTGACAACCACGGTCGTGCCGCCGGTCGCAATCATGCTGGCAGCCTGCCCCTGCATCTCGGCGGTAGTCGCCGGACTGGCGGTCGGGTCGAGCAAGGAGCCGTGCGAGCCGACACCGAAGCGGGTTGCGCCCCGAATACCGGCAGCACTCTGCGTGGTGGCGGTAATCGTATCCAGTCCCATGATACGAATCATCGGCTCGGTGCCCGAAAGGGGCGCCCCCGGCACCGAATTCGGCACCACGGTATCGCCGATCACTTCATGCAACAGGATGCTGTTGTCCTGCACCGCGACTGTACTCCAGTTGATCGGATCGGCAGAATCCACCACTTGCTGGGCGGCGCCCAGGAACTGGAAGAAGGCCGGCGAATCGGGCTCGACTCCGCCCTGCTGAAGTCCGGCGCGAATCACCGGTCCGAAAGTCGGCGAACCCGCCAAAAGGTTGGCGATGCCGCCGCCCGGTACCGAAAGCACCGCGTTGTTGACCGTCGGCTCGACGGCCAGGAAACCGGTCCCGACGATCGAACCCAGCGACAGCCCGACGAAACTGATGTTCGAGCCGTCGAAGTCGGAAACCGAATCGCCGTCGATATCCATGAATGGCACGTTCAATGCAAGCGTCGAAAGATCGACCTGACCCTGGCGCAGATTGTCGCGCGCGGTCAGCAGGCTCTGCAGGTTGATGAAGAACGCACCGGAGGAATCGATCTGGCCGTCGGGGCCCGGAGCACCGGAGGCATTGTCCTGCAGATCAAGGTCGAAGGTCCGCTCGTTGGCGATCGGGGCAAACGGGGTATTGCCCACGTACAGCCCTGCCAGCGGCTGGGTCGGATCCATTGGATTGGTCTGGGTGATGCCGTGAAGCGGCAGATCCATCGAGATCACCGCCACGCCGATCGAAGCCATGGTATCGGCCAGCGCGAGCGCCTGCGACCGGTTGCCGGTAATACCGTGCTGGAAGATCACCACCGGCCAGCCACCGGCCGGCTTGACCTGGCCCGAGAACTGGTTGGGCACGGTCACGAGAACGGGGACCGTCTGACGGTCGCGCTCAACCGGGATCGGATTTGCAACCGTGACATTGGTCGAACTCGGATCCAGCCCGAGACCATCGAATGGCGGAATGTAGTTGCCCGGCGAGGCTTCCCAGAACTGGTTCAGCGGCGCGGTCGGGTTTTCGGCACTGGGCACGCCCAGGAAGTAAGGGAGTTCGACGATCCCGATGAACACGTTCGCGATCCCCGGCGACGCACCCGGCGGCAGCACGTCGGCGGTCGTCAGGCCGGTCGGCGCCAGCGTCGAACTTGTGGCCGAAAGCGTCGAGCGCACGACGTTGAGCACCGGCGTGATCGACTGCGTGGTCGCGGTCCAGGACAGCACGATGTCGTCGCGCGCGATGCCGACCGCCTCGGCGGCCGATTCCTGGGCATTGACCAGTTGCCGGACCGGCTCCAGGGCCTGTGCCGTCGCGTTGTCGAGAAGCGGCTCGGTGCTGACGCCGCCTTCGGTCACCAGCGGATCGGTGCGCTTGGCGAGGAAATAGGTCTGAGACGGCGTGGCCGGGTTGCCCTCGGCATCCTGAACGGCATCGGTCACCACCGCCATGTAGCCGGTCATTTCGTCAAGCGGCCTAAGAGGCACGATCGCGATCGTGCGCCCGGTCGGGTCGGTTCCCGCGACCGTGGCCACATAATCCTGTCCGGGCACGAGCTCGGTCACGATCTGCTGGACCGCAATGGTCCCGAAAACGAATTGAACCTGGAAAAACCTGACCGAGCTGCCGTTGATGGTGGCGGGATCGACCGGATCGGAAAAACTGAAGGTCCAGGGGCTGACCGTGCTGAATCCGTCCAGCGCATTGAGCGCCACCTGCGGGTCGCCGAAATCCGTCGGATCGGCGACCGGGATATTGAGAGTCAGGTCGCCGCTGCCCGAGAGCAGCAGGTTGATCGGAAACGGCAACACGCCGTTGGAAGGGTCGAAGTTTGCAGTGATGACATCGGTGGTCGGGGTGCCGTCCGGATTTTCCGTAATAGGCGTCGGCACCGATCGCGGGGTGCTGGAACTTCCCCCACAACCTGCAAGGATGCTTACAACCAGCGCGAACGCCGGAATCAGGCGGTACTTCATCAGATTTTCTCCCCGAAGCTAGGCTTGTCGGTCATTTTTAAGTTTGGTCACATCCGACGGGCTACTTATGGCTGCCGGACCGCCTGCCTATGATATGAACAGGCGTTGGCTAAATGCAAGTATTCACACGGCCTGTGACCGTTTTCCTTCAGGGGCAAGCGTACATCAATTCATGACGGGGCGCAGCTTTTTTTGAATACTCGGGCCGATGCAAGCGCAACCGGCGCGGTTTACACTCGCCAGTGCCGGAACCGCGGCGTTGACACGCTGCGCCGAAGCGATACGGCGAACCCGAAACATCGGGGCGCGCGCCAAAAACGCGCCTACCGACGCCGGCAGGCACAAGAAAAGCATCGAATACGCCGGAGCCACGCAGGATGAAACCATCGACTCTTCGCAACGCAATCGGGCCCGGGCTCCTCATGGCCGGCGCCGCCGTGGGCGTCTCCCATCTGGTGCAATCCACCCGAGCCGGCGCCGAATATGGACTCGCGTTGCTGGGGCTGGTACTCCTGGGCTGTGCACTCAAGTATCCGTTTCTGGAGTTCGGGCCGCGCTATGCCGCTGCAACCGGCGAGCACATGATCAGGGGCTATCGCCGGCTTGGCAAATGGCCGCTTGGGCTTTTCGCGTTCCTGACGCTGGCTACGATGTTCATCGTTCTGGCCAGCGTGACCATCGTGACCGCGGGGCTGGCCGGGGCGTTGCTGGGGCTCGACGTTCCGATCGCATGGCTGGCCTTCTTCGTCTTGTCGACCTGCGCGCTGATTCTCACGATCGGCAACTATCGCGGCCTCGATTTCCTGATGAAGATCATCATGGCCGTCCTATCGCTGGCCACGCTTTTTGCGGTGGCCCTGGCCGCCGGCCAGCGGCCGGAGTGGTCGAATCTATGGCCGTCGCTTTCGGAGTCCCAGCTCCTGTCCGGCGCCGGCCTGGCGTTCGCCCTGGCGCTGCTCGGATGGATGCCGATTCCGCTGGACGCCGCGGCCTGGCATTCGCTGTGGACGCTGGAACGTGCCCGGGAAACCGGCTCGCGACCCAGCGTGGCCCACGCGTCGGCCGATTTCCGAATCGGATATATAGGCGCCGTGGTGCTGGCCGTTGCGTTCATGCTGCTCGGAGCGCTGGTCATGCACGGCGGCAATCAGGAACCGGCGAGCTCGGCGGTCGGTTTCTCGACCCAGCTGATCGCAATGTATACCGACGCCATGGGCGCCTGGGCGCGCCCGCTGATCGCGTTTGCCGCGCTTGCGACAATGCTGTCCACGACGCTTGCCGTGGCCGACGCCTACCCGCGTGCGCTCAGGGCCTTCCTCGAATTGGGCGACCCGTGCCCCGAGACTCAGCAACACAAGCATCGAAGTCGCTACCTTGCCGGCATGCTGCTGACGATGTTCGGCGCCTGGCTGATCATCGCGCTGGTGGGCCGGCATTTCACGTTGCTGATCGACTTCACGACCACGGTCGCGTTTCTTACCGCACCGGTCATCGCCTGGCTCAATCTCAAACTGCTGACCGGTCCTCATACGCCGCCCGAGGCACGGCCCGGTCCGCTGCTGTACTGGACCGCTCAGGCCGGCCTCGTCTTTCTGGCGCTGTTTTCGATCGTCTGGATCGGATGGCGAATTTCCACGTTTTGACCGGGGAATTTTTGAAATTCGCGATTTTTTTCTGAACCAACGGCACCTGTCGGCCTCGAAAGCATGACGTCCGACACTGCCCCGGCACTCGACGCGGACGGATCAAAGCAACTGCACGCTCGGCAAGCTGAAATCCGGCAGTTGTAATACACTAGCGTTCTGTCACGATCGGCTTTCACCAGCCTTCAGCGATCGATTCGAAATTCAATTCAGCCTGGCATCACCCTCAATGTTCAAACGACTTCGCGGTTTATTTTCCAACGACCTGTCCATCGATCTGGGCACGGCCAACACGCTCATCTTCGTTCGTGGCCAGGGCATCGTGCTCAATGAGCCCTCGGTGGTCGCAATTCGGATGGATCGCGGGCCCGGCGGGCCCCAGACGGTCGCCTCGGTGGGCATAGAAGCCAAGCAGATGCTGGGCCGAACGCCGGGCAATATCCGTACCGTCCGGCCAATGAAGGACGGCGTGATTGCCGATTTCGACATGACCGAGCAGATGCTCCAGCATTTCATCAAGAAGGTGCACTCTTCGCGCTTCCTGCGACCGAGCCCGCGCGTTCTTGTCTGTGTCCCCTGTTCATCGACCCAGGTCGAACGGCGTGCCATCAAGGAATCGGCCGAAGGCGCCGGCGCGCGCGAGGTATTTCTGATCGAGGAACCGATGGCCGCAGCCATCGGCGCCGGCATACCGATCCACGAAGCACGCGGATCCATGGTGCTGGATATCGGTGGCGGTACGTCGGAAGTCGCCGTACTCTCGCTCAACGGCATCGTCTATTCGGCGTCGGTGCGCGTGGGCGGCGACCACTTCGACGAGGCCATCATCAACTATGTTCGCCGTTCCTACGGAACACTGATCGGCGAAGCCACGGCCGAGCGCATCAAGCTGGAGATCGGCTGCGCGTATCCGCTCAACGAAGTTCGCGAGATGGAAGTCTCGGGACGCAACCTGGCCGAAGGCGTGCCCAAGATGGTCACGCTGAATTCCAATGAAGTGCTCGAAGCGCTGTCCGAGCCGCTGTCGGGCATTACCAGCGCGGTCAAGAATGCACTCGAACAGACGCCGCCCGAATTGTGCGCCGACGTCGCCGAAACCGGCATCGTGCTGACCGGCGGCGGCGCACTGCTCAAGCAACTCGACAAATTGTTGATGGAAGAAACCGGTCTTCCGGTGATCATTGCCGAGGATCCGCTGACTTGTGTCGCCCGCGGCGGTGGACGAGCACTCGAGATGATGGATGAAAACCGCGGCGATTTCTTCTTCCCGAACTGATTTCGAAGACCGACCACGATGGCCGCAGGCATTCCTGAAAGCAGTGCTGAAGCGCAAGCCCGGTCGTGAATAGCCCGCCGACGGGCCACAGGGGCGCGGCCTTCGACGCGGTCGGCGGAACGGCTCGATTGATGTTCTATTCGCTCGTGGCGATTTCGCTGATGGCGCTTGACTATCGCGGTCAGTATGTAGAACGCCTGCGCAACATCGCGACTCAACTTGCAGAACCGATTTTCCTGGCCGTGGACTTGCCGTTTTCCAGCTTCGAACGCATCACCCATGCCTGGCGCAAGCGTGCCGATGCAGAACGCCGAATCGCCGGGCTTGAACTCGAACTGTCAAGGGCCCGGGCGCGCCTCGGCCGATTGGACGACCTCGAAGCCGAAAACGCGCAATTGCGCGGTCTGCTTGATACGACCCGGCGCACCGAACAGGAATTCATCGCCGCCGAGATAGCCAGTGTCGACCTGGATTCTTTCGCTCATCGGATCATGGTTCGCGGCGGGCGAAAAGACGGCATCCATGCGGGCATGCCGGTAATCGATTCAAGCGGGGTTCTCGGCCAGGTCGAGCAGGCACTCAACGGTATGGCGCAGGTCATTCTGATCTCCGACCCCGATCATGCGCTTCCGGTGCAGATACTGCCTGGCGGCGAGCGGACGATCGTTTATGGAAGCGGCGCCATGGATCAGCTGCGGCTGACCGACCTGCCGATGAACGCCCAGGTCAGTCCAGACGACCTGATCGTCACGTCGGGAATCGGCGGACGCTTTCCACCCGGTCTCCCGGTCGCCCGGATCGACTCGGTACAGCGTCAATCAGGCCAGCCGTTCGCCACCGCATTTGCAACCCCGCTGGCAGCCATGGACCGCAACCGGCTTGTGCTCATTCTCAAACCCGTACCTCGACCCGACGGTCGGATACCCCAGGCCGACGACCACCAGACGGGCCAGGACCATGGTCAACCGAATCGCAGTCCGAGCGGCGAAGCACCGGATTCACTCGATGAGGTTGCCGGTCCGCCACCCACCGCCCTGGACGACCCGGCATGAAACAACAGGGTAGTCTTGTGCCAATCCTCACCATTGTGGCAGCCATCTTGCTCACGATCGCGCCAATGCCAGACGCGATCGCGGCCTGGCGACCCTATTGGGTCGCGATGGTGATGATTTACTGGCACCTCGAAACGGGCAATCTGCGCTCGCTGGGTGCGGCCTTCACGATCGGCATCGTTCTCGATGTAACGACCGGCACCCTGCTCGGCCAGCACGCTCTGGGTCTGGTTATCATCAATTTCCTGGTCGGGCGATTTCGCAACCGGCTGCGTTTCTTCCCCCCCTGGCAGCAAGCCCTGTCGGTCGGCGCGCTGCTGGTCAACGAGCAGGTGGTACAGCTGTGGATAATCGGCCTGCTCGCGCGCGGCTGGCCGGACTGGAGCTGGTGGCTGCCGCCGGTAACCGGCATGCTGCTGTGGCCATGGCTGTTTTTGGCTCTGGATGCACTGCGCTTGCAGCGTCGGCCGGCCCGATGATCCTGGCAGAAAGTACCGAAACGCTTCACGAAAGCGAAAGCCGGCGCATCGTCGATCGACGCATCTGGATCGTCAGCGGCCTGATGCTGCTGGCACTGGTCGGCATTCTGGGGCGGTTTGCTCAACTCCAGCTGCTCGAGCACGGTGCGTATGCCGCCAGAGCCGAGAACAATCGTGTCCGCCTGCGCGCCATCGCGCCCAATCGCGGCCTGATCCTGGATCGCAGCGGGCGGGTGCTGGCCGAAAATCGGCCCGCCTACCGCCTGGTGATGGTCCCAGAACGCGTCGAAGACATCCCGTCCGCGCTTGACAGGATCGATGAGCTGGTGGGGCTCACCGCGTCCGAACGCGAACAGTTCCAGCTCATGCGGTTGCGCAATCGACCGTTCCAGCCAGTGACGATCAAGGCCAACCTGAGTGAACAGAAGGTCGCGGTTCTGGCACTGGAGCGTCATCGCCTGGACGGACTGGAAATCGAGCCTTACCTCGTCCGGCACTATCCCTACGGCGAATCGCTGGCACACGTGCTTGGCTATGTGGCACGACTTGACGAATCGGACCTCAACCGGCTGAATTCGGACAACTACCGCGCCACCACCCATACCGGCAAAACCGGCATCGAGCGGTTCTACGAGGATCGATTGCACGGCAAAAGCGGGGTCGAGCGGATCGAAACCAACGCCCAGGGCCGGATGGTCCGCGTTCTTGAACGGACCGCGCCAATTCCCGGTCGGGATCTGACGCTGACGCTGGATCTGGATTTGCAGATGGCCGCGATCGATGCACTGGGCGGCCACCCGGGCGCCGTCGTTGCGCTGGACATAGAGACCGGCGGAGTCCTGGCGCTGGTCAGCAAGCCCGGCTTCGATCCAAACCGCTTCGTCAACGGGATCAGCCATGATGCGTACAGGGCGCTGCTCGAATCACCGTATCGGCCGCTGTTCAATCGTTTCCTCGCCGGCGGCTACGAACCTGGCTCCACGATCAAGCCGTTCATCGCCCTGGCCGGGCTTGACGCGGGCCAGATCACCAGCGAAACCCGGATTTTTTCATCCGGCAGTTTCCGCCTGCCCGGACATTCCCGCGAGTATCGGGACTGGCGCGAGGGCGGCCACGGCTGGGTGGATCTGCAAAGCGCGCTGGAGCAGTCGGTCAACGTTTATTTCTACGATCTTGCGCACAATCTCGGCATCGACCGCATATCTCGCGAGTTGGCGCTGTTTGGTTTCGGGCAATCCACCGGCATCGATCTGCCCGGCGAGTTCGCCGGCGTCCTGCCAAGCCGAAGCTGGAAACGACGGACGCTGAACCAGGCATGGTTTCCCGGCGAAACGGTCATCACCGGGATCGGCCAGGGTTTCATCGTCGTCACGCCGCTGCAACTGGCGAACGCAGCGGCAACACTGGCCGGCCGTGGTCTCGCCGCGCCGCCCAGACTGCTGGCGCTGGAAGCCCCTGCCCGCTTCGTCGAGCACGCGCCCGAACACTGGGACGCGGTATTCGCCGGAATGCGCGCCGTGGTTCATGGCGCTCGCGGAACGGCGCGTGCCATCGCCGCCGACATTCCGGTCGAGATCGGCGGCAAGACCGGCACCTCGCAGGTCTTCGGCCGGCCCGACGACGAGGTCGAGATCGAGTCCGATGAATTGCCGTGGTTTCTGCGCAACCATGCATTGTTCCTTGCGTTCGCGCCGTTCGACAATCCGAGGATCGCGATTGCCGTCGTGGCCGAGCACGGCGGCGGCGGCTCCTCCGTCGCGGCGCCGGTTGCGGCCGAGGTACTGGCACGCGCAATGCAAGCAAAGCCGTGAACCTGACCTGGCTGATTCGCGAGTTCAGGCATCAGCCGTTCCGGCTCGATCCGTTGTTGTGCATGCTGCTGCTGGTGCTGATGCTGGTTGGTCTGGGCGTGCTCTACAGCGCTTCAGACGCCGATTTCGGCACCGTCTGGCGTCAGGGCACAAGACTGGGACTGGGCGTGGCGCTGATGGTGGTGGCAAGTCAGATCACACCGGCCTGGTATCGGCGCTGGGCACCGTGGCTATATGCGCTGGGTCTGGCATTGCTGGTCGCCGTTCTCATTTTCGGCGTCGGTCGCGGGGCCACTCGCTGGCTCGATCTGGGCGTCATTCGTTTCCAACCCTCGGAAATGATGAAGATTGCAGTGCCGTTGACAATGGCCGCCTGGCTGCACCGCAAACCCTTGCCGCCCGGCCTGGTCGACTTCGCCGTCTGCGCACTGTTGATCGCAATTCCCACGCTGCTGATCGCCAGCCAGCCGGACCTGGGCACCTCGCTGCTCGTCGCATCCGGTGGCGGCATGGTGCTGTTCCTGTCGGGCGTGCGCTGGCGCTGGATCTTTGCCGGGGCCGCCACGGCAATCGCTGCGGCACCGCTGTTGTGGACCATGCTGCACGACTATCAACGTAATCGCGTGCTCACGTTTCTGGACCCCGAATCCGACCCGCTTGGCCAGGGCTGGAACATTATCCAGTCCAAGATCGCCGTCGGCACCGGCGGTCTGACCGGCCGAGGATGGCTGGACAGCACCCAGTCGCGCTTGGAATTTCTGCCGGAGCCGCACACGGATTTCATACTTTCCGTGATCGCCGAGGAATTCGGATTCCTCGGCATCGCGGTGCTGTTCGTACTTTACGCCGCGATCATGCTTCGAGCCGTTTACCTGGCATCCCGGGCACGCGACGCTTTCGGTCGAATGCTCGGCACCAGCCTGGTTTTCCTGTTCTTCGTCTACTTGCTGGTCAACGCCGGCATGATCAGCGGCGTGATGCCGGTCGTCGGCGTCCCGCTTCCCCTGGTCAGCTACGGCGGCACCTCGGCGGCAACGCTACTGGCAGGGTTCGGTATTATCATGAGCCTGTACAGTCGAAGAAAAATGCTGAAATGAGGCTGTCCCCCGTGCCGGGCCACGATTCGCGGGGACGGGCGCGACACAACTTGAATCTATTCAGGACTTTGATGGTCAACATGAATACTTCGACACGGACACACCCCGTAATGAACAGACTGAGCTCCCGATTCGCCATCCTTGCCGGCTTGCCAATTCTGGCGACGATCCTGGCAGCTTTTCTCGCAGCCTTCCCGGCGGAGGCATCTGCTTCCCATCCGGGGGCCGAGGAATTCGCGCGCAAGCTGGCCGACGAGGACGGACTCGATATCGAATACGTGCGCCGCGCCATCGGCAATGCCGAATTCCAGCAGTCGATCATCGATGCGATCACGCGACCGGCAGAGTCCAAGCCCTGGCACGAATACCGCAAGATCTTCGTGCGCGATACCCGCATCGACGGCGGCGTCGAATTCTGGCGCGCCAACCGTGCGCTCATCGAGCGCGTGGCCGCCGAGTTCCGGGTGCCGGCCGAAGTGATTCTGGCCATCGTCGGCGTCGAAACCAACTATGGACTCAACACCGGGAGTTATCGGGTTCTCGACGCGCTGGTCACGCTGGGCTTTTACTACCCGAAGCGTGGCGCGTTCTTTTCGCGCGAGTTGGCCCAGTACTTTCATCTGAGCCGGGAGGAATCGCTGCCGCTTGAGGAAATCAAGGGTTCTTACGCCGGCGCCATGGGCCTGGGTCAGTTCATCCCGTCGAGCTATCGCGCCTACGCGGTGGATTTCGACCAGTCGGGCTCGCGCGATCTTTGGCGTTCGCTGCCCGACGCGCTGGGTTCGGTGGCGAACTACCTCAAGGTGCACGGATGGAACGATCAACTGCCAACGGTGCTGCCGGTCGCGGCCGTGCCCGAGGATCTGGACGAAACGTTCAAGCCGAAGCCGCAGCACACCCTCGGCGAACTGCAGGCCATGGGCATCGAATTCGACCCGGCCGGCCTGGCGCGGGAAACGCCGGCGACGCTGGTCGAGCTCGAGGGCACGCAAGGGCCGGAATACTGGATCGGACTGAACAACTTCTATGTGATCACGCGCTACAATCGGTCGCCGCTGTACGCCATGGCGGTAACCCAGCTGGCTGATGAACTCGTCGCGCGTGCGCGGCGCGAACTGGCGCTCGCCGACTGATGCGCCATGTCCTGACCCTCGGCGCAGTGTTGCTGCTGGCCGCATGCGGCGGCCGTGAAATTCGCGACGGCGCCGGCCGCCCGATCGATCCGGACCAGATCGAGGTGCCCGAGCCACGCCCCGAGCCGCGCGCCCGCTACGGCAATCATTCTCCGTACACGGTGCTAGGCAAGACCTACCAGGTGCTGCCCTCGGCCCGGGGCTACCGGGAGCGCGGGCGGGCGTCCTGGTACGGCAGCAAGTTCCACGGTCGACTGACCTCGTCAGGAGAACCGTTCGATATGTACAAGGTGTCGGCCGCGCACAAGACGCTGCCGCTGCCGAGCTGGGTCGAGGTCACCAACCTCGACAACGGCCGCAAGCTGCGCATCCGGGTCAACGATCGCGGGCCGTTCAAGGAAGGACGGATTATCGATCTGTCCTACGCCGCAGCGGTCAAGCTCGGCGTACTGGACGCCGGTACCGCCGCGGTCGAAGTCCGGGCGCTGGATTTCGGCGGCCAGTCCGCCGCAATCGCCGCGCGCCCGGTATCGGTGCCGGTAGACCTCCAGGCGGGTGCGTTCAGCAATCGCGAAACCGCCGATCAACTGGCTCGACGGCTAGGCGAGGCCGGCATCGACAACGTTCGGGTGCAGCGCGCGCGGGTCAGACGGGATACGGTGTGGCGGGTGCGCATCGGGCCCGTCTGGGAAGCCGCGCATGCCCAGCGGCTGGTCGAACACGTGCTTGAACTCGGCCTCGAAGCCCCGGTCTATGTCTACCCCTGAACGCCTTGAGCCGGCGAGCAATCCAATGGAGCACTTGATGAATTTGAAGCATTTGCTGATCGCGCTGACGGTCACCGCGACCATGGCGGCCCTGACGCCCTTCGCAACCGTCCAGGCCCAGGTCCCCTCGCCCCCGGAACTGGGCGCGACGAGCTACGTACTGCTGGATTTCCATTCCGGCGAGATGATTGCCGAAAAGCAGCCGGATCTCCGGGTGGAACCAGCCAGCATCACCAAGCTCATGACCAGTTATGTGGCCTTTCAAGAGTTGGCCAAGGACCAGTTGAGTCTGGACGACAAAGTGCTGATCAGCGAAAAGGCGTGGCGGACAGGCGGGTCGCGGATGTTCGTCGAAGTCGACACCGAGGTCAGCGTCGAGGACCTTCTCATGGGGGTGATCGTGCAATCCGGAAACGACGCCTCGGTCGCACTGGCCGAGTACGTGGCCGGGTCAGAAGAAGTTTTCGCCCAGATGATGAACGCCGAAGCCGAGCGGCTGGGCATGGACAACACCAGCTACGAAAACGCCACCGGGCTCCCTGCGCCGGAGCACTACACCACCGCGCGCGACATCGCCATTCTGGCCCGCGCGCTGATCGAGGAATTTCCCCAGTACTACCGCTGGTACTCCCAGGAAGAATTCACCTACAACGACATCACCCAGTCCAATCGCAACCTGTTGCTTTACCGCGACCCGAGCGTCGACGGGCTCAAGACCGGGCATACGGAAGCCGCCGGATACTGTCTGGCAACCTCGGCGCTGCGCGACGGCATGCGGCTGATCAGCGTCGTGATGGGCACCGAGAGCGAAAGCGCACGGGCCACCGCCAGCCAGGCATTGCTCAATTACGGCTTTCGCTTCTTCGAAACCTTCAAGCTCTACTCGGCCGGCGAGGTCATTTCGACCACACCGGTCTGGAAGGGTGAAATCGAGGAAATGCGACTCGGCATCGAAGGCGATGTGTTCGTGGCGGTGCCGCGCGGTAGCCAGGGCTCGCTTTCGGCCGAAGTGCTTGTGCCCAGCACCCCGATCGCGCCTTTTGAACAGGGCGAGCCGTTCGGCACGCTGGAGATCAGCTTCGACGGCGAGCCCCGGCTTCAGCGTTCGCTTGTCGTCATGGACGACGTGCCGCAGGCCGGCTGGTGGGGGCGTACCACCGACGGTATCGGCCTTTGGTTCGATGGACTGTTCGGCGGCGATTGAGCCCGTCATGACGATCAAGCTCGACCCCGAAGGCGCGCTGCAATTTCCCTGCCGTTACCCGGTCAAGGCCATGACGCATGCCCGCGAAAAAGCGCTGGACCAGGTCATCACGGCCATCGGGCGCCAGGGGGTGGAACCGGATCTCGACAGCATCAAGGTGCGCCCCAGCCGGAACGGCCGATTCCAGAGCATAACGGTCGAGGTCCGTGCGAATTCCCGGCCCCAGCTGGAATCGGTCTATGCAAGCCTGCGGAAGCTCGACGTGGTGGTCATGACGCTGTGAAGTTGCCCGTCCTCAAGGTCCGCGAACTGGGGCGCGTCTCCTACCTGGAAACCTGGGAGGCCATGCGCGCATTCACCGCCACGCGCAACCCGGAAACCCCGGATGAGCTGTGGCTGCTGGAGCACCCGCCGGTCTACACCCAGGGCCTGGCCGGCAAGCCCGAACACGTACTCGACGCCGGCGACATTCCGGTCATCCAGACCGACCGCGGCGGCCAGATCACCTACCACGGCCCGGGTCAACTGGTGGCCTACCCGTTGCTGGATCTCGACCGGCTCGGGCTTGGCATTCGGACGCTGGTGGCAATGCTGGAGGCCGTCACCATCGACCTCCTCGCCGAACTCGGAATCTCCGGCCATCGCAAGGACGGCGCGCCCGGGGTATTCGTCGACGGCGCAAAGATCGCGTCGATCGGGATGAAAGTTCGACGTGGCTGTACCTTTCACGGTCTTGCATTCAATATGTCGATGGACCTGTCGCCGTTCGCACGCATCAACCCGTGCGGCTTCGCCGGGCAGCCGATGACGCGACTGATCGATCTCGTCGACACGCCGGTCGCTGGAAACGACGTCGGCCGACTGCTGGCCGGGCGGCTGGCAGGCGCAATCGGCCTTGACTGGAACATCGAAGCAACCCATGATGAGAATCATCCATTGACCGTCCTTACCGGCGCTTCGAGCGAAAAAACTGCCGGTCGTGTCGAATCCAATGAAACCTAGACAACCGAATTCGGGTCTGAAATGGTCATGAATACCAAAATCCTGCATCTGATCGCCGCACTCGCCCTGCTCTCCCCGGTTGTTTCCGGGGCCACGGACGCCGAAAAGCAGTCCGTGGAAGCGGCGAAGTCCCTGACCCCGACCACCGAACAGCGTTTCACGACACGCCTGGCGTCACGCTTTCTGACCAGTTATCACTATCAGAGCGAAGACCTGGACGACGCGCTTTCCGAACGGATATTCACGCAATATCTGGAGTTGCTGGACCCGAACCGGATGTATTTTCTGGCCTCGGACATCGAACAGCTGGATCGCTATCGCCACCGCCTGGACGAAGCACTGCGGGCCGCGGAGATCGAACCGGCGTTCGAGATCTTCAGCATCTACCGCGAACGCGTCGATCAGCGAATCGCGCATGCGCGCACGCAACTGGACGGAGAATTCGATTTCACCGTCGAAGAGGACTACCAGTTCGACCGTTCCGAAAGCCCGTGGGCGGAAACCACGGAAGAACTGGACGAAATCTGGCGCAAGCGGGTCAAGAACGACTGGCTGGGTCTCAAGCTCGCCGAACGCGAGGTCGACGACATCCGTGAAACACTGGACGGGCGCTACGGAAACATCCACAAGCGGGTCAGCGAGTTCAACTCCGACGACGTATTTCAGTTCTTCATGAACGCCTACGCAAGCGCCATCGAACCGCATTCCTCGTACATGTCGCCTCGACTGGCCGAGAACTTCGAAATTTCGATGAAGCTTTCGCTGGATGGCATCGGTGCGCTGCTGAGCAGCCAGAACGAATACGTGGAAGTGGCCGAAGTGGTTCCCGGCGGTCCGGCCGATCTGGACGGCAGGTTGCAGGCCGGCGACCGCATCGTCGGTGTGGCCCAGGGCGAAGACGAGTTCGTCGACGTAGTGGGCTGGCGCCTGGACGACGTGGTCGACCTGATCCGAGGCGAGCGCGAAACGCTGGTGCGGCTCGAAATACTGCCGGCGGAAACCGGTATGAAGGGGCCGTCGGAAATCATCGACATCGTTCGCAACGAAGTCAAGCTCGAGGAACAGGCCGCCCAGGCGTCGGTAGAGGAAGTCGAAACCGGCGACGGTGTGAAGAAGATCGGCATCATCGATGTTCCGGTCTTCTACGTCGACTTTCGCGGTCGCGCCCGCAACGAGCCGAATTACCGCTCGAGCACGCGCGACGTGCGCAAGTTGATCAACGAGCTGCGCGCCGACGGCGTCGAGGGGATCGTCATCGACCTGCGCGGCAATGGCGGCGGTGCGCTGGTGGAGGCGACCACCATGACCGGTCTGTTCATCGACACCGGGCCGGTCGTCCAGGTGCGCGACGCCAACGGCCGGGTCTCGATTGAAACCGATCGCGAGCCAGGCATGGCCTGGGACGGGCCGCTGGCGGTACTGGTCAACCGCTCGAGCGCTTCGGCGTCGGAAATCTTCGCCGCGGCCATTCAGGACTACGGGCGCGGCATCATCCTTGGTGAGCCCACGTTCGGCAAGGGCACTGTGCAGAACCTGTTCAACCTGGACAATTACCTGACCGACGACGAAAAGAAGCTGGGCCAGATCAAACTGACCATGGCCAAGTTCTTCCGGATTGACGGCGGATCCACCCAGCTGCGCGGCGTGACGCCGGACATCACGCTGCCCAGTTTCGGCGACCCGGAAAAATACGGGGAAAGCGCGCTCGACTACGCGCTGGCCTGGAGCAGCATCGACGAAACCGACTATCAGCGCATCGCCGACCTGTCGCCGCTGCTGCCGCAGGCGCGCGAACAGCACCTGGCACGGCGCGAATCGAACGAGGAACTCAAGGACCTGATCGACGACTTCGAACGGTTCCGGGAACTTGATCGGCGCATCAGCGTCTCGCTGCTCGAGACTGAGCGCGTACGCGAGCGCGAAGAGGCCGAGGCTCGGCGGGCGTCGAGCTTTGCCCATGCCGAGACCGGCGAAATGCCGCCGGACGGCGATGGCGATGCAAGCGACGGCACATCCGAAGACGCCGAAGCAGAGGGCGATCCGGAGGGTGATGCCGAAGGCGAGGCTGCCGAAGAGGAGGAAGCCGACGTACTGCGGACCGAATCCGCGCGCATCCTGGCCGACCTTATCGAGCTCGATCGCGGCCAGCATCGGCTGGTCCAGGTCCAGCATCCGGTTTCTCCCCCGTCGCTGAACTGAGCCCGGATCATGAATAATCCGGGCTGAGTACGCATATCACCGGGCCGGCATGTTCCACCCAACCCCGGGCCCCGCTGCCCGGCCCACGATAGCGGTCTTAGCATGTCTGTAGAGGCTGTCCAGGTCGCGGTCCCGGTACCGCTCTACCGTCTCTTCGATTATCTGCCGCCGGCTGGCGAGCCGGTCCCGCCGCCGGGTTCCCGCGTGCTGGTGCCTTTCGGCAACCGCAAGCTGGTCGGCGTCGTGATCGGGCCGGCGCGTGGGTCGGGAATCGATCCGGCGCGCATAAAGCCCATGGAAAGATCCTTCGAAGCGGTCCTGATCGACCAGGAACTGCTGTCGCTGATGCGCTGGACGACGCGCTACTACGCGGCGCCACCTGGGGAACTGGTCAGTCATGCGCTGCCGGCCATCCTGCGCCGGAACCGTGACATGCCCACACCCAGGTTTCACTGGCTGCGCCTGACCCCCGCCGGCGCAAAAGCCGACCTGACCCGGGCGCCAAGACAGCGCGCAGCAATCGAATTGCTGCAGGCCGGAACCCGCTCACGCGAGTCGCTGTCCGAGGCCGGCGCGAGCGCCGCGACGCTGCGGCGCATGCTGGAGACCGGGCTCGTCGAGGCCTGCGGGCCGCCGCAGTCCCCGCCGGTGCCGGGACCAAAACTCAACGCCGACCAGCGCGCGGCGCTGGCCGCCATCCTGAGCGCACGCAACCGCTTCCAGACCCTGCTTCTGGCGGGCGTGACCGGCAGCGGCAAGACCGAGGTCTACCTGCAGGCCGCCCGTCACCTGCTTCGCCGCGGCCGACAGATTCTTGTGCTGGTACCCGAGATCGGACTGACGCCGCAGTTCGTGCGGCGCCTCGAGGCGCGCCTGGGGCGCAAGGCCCATGTCTTTCATTCCGGTCTCGGCGAACGAACGCGCCTGGAGACCTGGCAGGCCGCCGGAAGCGGCGAGGCGGACCTGCTCATCGGCACGCGTTCAGCCGTGTTTCTTCCGCTGAACAGGCCGGGGCTGCTGATCGTCGACGAGGAGCACGACGGCTCGTTCAAACAATTCGACGCGATGCGCTATCACGCCCGCGACGTGGCCGTGCTGCGTGCCAGTCGGTTGGGCATTCCGGTGGTCCTGGGCTCGGCCACGCCATCGCTGGAATCGCTGCACAACGCCGAGCGCGGACGCTACCGGATGCTGCTGCTACCGGAGCGCGCAGGTAGCGCCGGACAGCCGCACTGGCGCATCGACGATCCACGCGGACAACGCGTCGAGCATGGTTTGACCGAGAAGCTGGTCGAACGGATACGCAAGACGCTTGACGGCGGCGAACAGGTGCTTGTCTATCGCAACAGGCGCGGCTATGCGCCGGTGCTGATCTGCAACGAATGCGGCTGGCAGGCCGACTGCGATCATTGCAGCGCGCACCTGACCTGGCATCGCAGCGCCAATCGACTCGACTGCCACCATTGCGGGCGCTCCCGCAGCGTGCCGGCGCGCTGTCCGGACTGCCATTCACCGCAGATCCAGGCCGTGGGCGCCGGTACCGAACGAATCGAAGCCGCGCTCCAGGCGCTGTTTCCCGATCACCCGGTGCTGCGTGCCGACCGCGACGTGGTGCGCGGCCGAGACGATTTCGAGGCATTGCTCGACCAGGTGGCAACCGGCGATCCGTGCATCCTGGTCGGCACCCAGATGCTGGCCAAGGGACATCACTTGCCGGGAATCGGCCTGGCCATCATGCTGGACACCGATCAACTGCTGTTCAGCGCCGATTTTCGGGCGCCGGAGCGGCTGGCGCAAAGCATCGTCCAGGTGGCCGGCCGCGCGGGAAGGGAACAGCAAGGCCGGTTCGTCCTGCAAAGCCGCCACCCGGAGCATCCGCTGATCCAGACGCTGGCCAGCGGCGATTACCTGAGCGCGGCGCGCCTGATGCTTGAAGAACGTCGCGACGCCGGCTTGCCGCCATGGCAAAACCTGGCGATGGTGCGGGCCGAAGCGCAGAAGGCGTCCGATGCAACCGGCTTTCTGCGCGAGGTCGCGCACCGGATCAACCATCTCGGCGCGATTCAAGTGGCCGGACCGCTGACCGCAATTCTCCAGCGCCGCGCCGGCTACTGGCGCTACCAGTTATGGCTGATGTCGGAATCGCGAAGCGCGCTCAGCGTGGAGATCGCCCGTCTGACGGGGATCATCGAAGACATGCGCGAGGCCAGAAAGGTGCGCTGGCACATCGACGTGGACCCGATGGAAGTTTGAGTCCGGATCGTTCGTGGCCCAATCACTCGCCTTCGGCATCATCCTTTCTTGCAAGCGACCTGGACGGCGCGTTGATCCAGACCACGTCGATGCCCTTGTTGCGGGCATTTCGCTCGACCGCCTGCATATAACTGTCGGCAAGGTGGAACCCGCTTGCCGCCGGCCGCGGCTCGGTGGCCGCACACGCGGTCAACAGGCTCGCGGCGACGACAATGAAGATCGTCCTGGCGCTGGCTTTCATGAAATGCGTCCTGCACCGCGCGGGGTGCCTTGAAGAGGTGCAATCAAGACTACACCGGCGCGATTGCCGCCGCAACTCAATGTCCGATCAAGCCGACTGCCATGCGGCCCCCAGGCGTCGGGGGTCGGCGGCCTGGTCGCCGTCGGTGACCGCGTGCACACCGCCGAAATACAGGCTGCGCCCGGCCCACCGCCGGGCATCGGGGAATCCGTCTTTCAGCCAGGCATCGGCCGCGCCGCTCCGGCCCGGGCTGCCGCGCTCCAGCGACAGCACGTCGCCCTCGAGATGCAGGCGCGGAGCATCGACCGCGTCCTGCAGGTTCATGCCGAAATGCATGACGTTGCAAAGCACCTGGGCGATAGCAGTCCGAATGCGGTTCGAGCCGCCGCTACCGAGCATGATGCGGGTGCCGGCGTGCTCGACCAGCGTCGGCGCCATCATCGACGACAGCCTGCGGTTGCGCGGCCAGTTTTCGAAACCCAGTCGATTGAGGTCTTCCTCGCCAAGCATGTTGTTGAGCATGAAACCGCAACCCGGCACCACGCGACCGCAGCCCTCGCCGTTCGACAAGGTGGTGCCGGCCAGGTTGCCGGCGCCATCGCGGATGCTGATCTGGGTCGTGCCGCGAGCGGTGCGAATCCGCGTCTGCCCGAGATGTTCGAACGCCTGCATGAGCACGCGACTGCTGCTGAGACAATCCGGGCGTTCGAGTTCGCCGCGTTGGTCCTGGCTCAGACGCATGGCCTCGAGCAGCGCTTCCAGATGGGTTACGGAGCCGAATTGCGTGCCGGGCGACAATCGGCGTGCCAGCGCCTGGGTCATCAGCGCCACCATCAGACCGCCGAACGCCGGGGGCGGGTTCGACCAGACCCGGGTGTCACCGTTGAGTCGCCACTGCATGGGACGTCGCCATTTGACGCGGTAGCGCTGAAGATCCGACAGTGACAGGTGACCACCCCGAGTCGTCGACATGCCGGCGATCCGCGAGGCGATATCGCCGCTGTAGAAACTTTGCGCCCCCTCGCGCGCAATCGACTCCATGAAGTCGGCCAACTCGGTATTGCCGATTAGATCGCCCACATCGGGCAGCGGCACGCCTGCAGACGCCAGTCCGAACATTCGCGCGGACTCGTCATCAGTCCGGACGATGGGCTCGAGAATCCGCAGCGCCTCGGCCTGCACCGCGTTGAGTGCCACACCTTTCCGGGCCAGCGTCACCGCCGGATTCACCAGCTCGGGCATGGGCAGCGTCCCGTGGCGCTGGTGCATTGCGAACAGCCCGGCCACCATACCTGGCACCGCGGCCGCGCCCATGCCGACGTGAAACTCCTGAATTTCCGAGCCGAAGTTGCCTTCTATCGGATAGAAATCCGGGCTCTCCACGCGTCTCGCCGACGGGGTCTGGGTGAAATAGTCGGCGACCACCGGCCCGCGCCCGCGCATCCGGATCAGCGCATGCCCGCCGCCGCCCGGCGAACAAAGCACCGGTTCGGCCACGCATGCCGTCCAGGCCGCCGCGATCAGCGCGTCGACGGCGTTGCCGCCGTGCCGCAGCACGGATGCGGCGGCTTTGGTCGTTTCCCGGTGGCCGCAGGCGACCCGGGCGATCGAATCCTTCATCCATGCCATTCTGCCCAACGCGGACCGGAATGTGAACCGCGACCGGTGTGCCGATACATGAATTGGCCCCTCTCTCCGGAAATCGTTGCGCGGTGGCTTCGATACCGGATTCGGCGGGCATCGATCACTTCAGTTCGACGCGTGGCGAGGCCTTCAGTAATCGATGCCCGCCGAATCCTCGCTGCGGGAGATACCCGAAGCACTCAACGAAACGAACCGAGACACAAGGCCGGCCCGATATACTGGACAAGTATTCAGACCGAAACACCGATATGAAGACTGCGTTCATTTCCATCGTGTTGCTGGCGTCGGTCGCGGCGACCGCCCAGGTGCCGAATGACGTCAGCCTGGGTCCTGTACCCGGCATATCGGGGCTCAGCGCACCCCTCGGCCTCAAACATGCCGGCGACGGCAGCGGCCGGATCTTCATCGTCGAGCAACCCGGCACGGTTCGGATAATCGACGCGTCGGGCAATCTCCTGGCCACGCCCTTCGTGGCTATCGAAAGCCGTGTCGAAAACAACGGTGAACGCGGGCTGCTGGACATCGCCTTCCATCCCGAGTTCGAAAGCAACGGACTCTTCTACCTCCACTACTCGGCCGGCGACACCCGGCCGTCCGGCACATCGCTGGGCGACACGATCGTCGCGGAATTCAGCGTCACGGCAAACCCGGACGTCGCCAGCAACACGCCGAATCGGACCATCCTGACGGTGGCTCAGGATTTCGCCAACCATAACGGCGGCCAGATGCGTTTCGGTACCGACGGCTACCTGTACATCGGGCTCGGCGATGGAGGTTCAGCCAACGACCCCTGCAACCGCGCCCAGACGCTGGACCCGGCCAACATCCAGACCGGCGGCGGCTGCCGGGGCGAGAGCAGCGTCGCGCTGCTCGGCAAAATGCTGCGCGTCGACGTCGACAACGCCACGCCCCCCGGCGCCAACAACCTGTGCGCGGCCGACGGCGACGGCTCTGCCGAATACTCAGTGCCGACCGACAATCCGTTCTTCGGAATGAACGACCGCTGCGGCGAAGTGCTCCACTACGGCCTGCGCAACCCGTGGCGCTGGAGCTTCGACCGGAACACCGGCGCGATGTGGATCGGCGACGTCGGCCAGAACACCTGGGAAGAGGTCGACCGCCTGCAGGCCCCGGCCGACGCGGCCGAGAATTTCGGCTGGAAAGCCTGCGAAGGCAGCTTCCAGCGCGGCTCGACCACCGTCGCCTGCCAGCTCGCCGGCTCGATACTGCCGGTCCTGGAATA
>CAYYZR010000004.1:0-43674 GCA_964476005.1 uncultured Halomonas sp. | reverse complement strand
CGTTCTCCACCGCCTGGTCGGTCAGGCGGCCTTCGATCTGCTGGCCGCGCAACGTGACCTGCTCGACCCGTCCTTCGTCCACTGCCGACAGGAATTCCGAATACGTCATCCGGTTGGCCGGCGGCTCGCCCACGTCGCTGGTGAGATAGAAAAACAGCACGACCGCCAGCGCAAGCCAGACGAACCATGCGCCTTGCTGCATGCTCTTTTTCATCACCTTGTCGGGGTCGCGACGGTCGCTTGCGGAGGATTTCGAACCGTTGCGCTGCGTGTCGGAAGACATAAATCTCGTTTCCCGGATTGACGATTGCAGTTCATGTTAGCCGGATTGCGGGCCTGTTGCGGAGGTGCAGGGAGACGGACGGTCATCCCGCATCGCCGCATCCGGTCGCTGTCGAATCGAGGGCACGGCTGGAAAAATCGCCCCATCCGCTCCATGTAATCCAGGCGGGCGGGCAAAACATGCCCGGAATACCAAATCTGAAACGGAGACATATCGTGACCGATAAACCCTTTCTGACCGACGTCAAGACCCTGCGCGAGCGTGCACGCAAGCACATCGAGGAAGGCGCCGTGACCGAAGGCTACAAGGCCGACCGCGAGACCGTTGTCCAGTTGCTCAACGCCGCGCTGGCCACGGAAATCGTCTGCACCCTGCGCTACAAGAGCCATTATTTTCGTGCCGCCGGCCTCAAGGCCAATGTCGCGGCCGAAGAATTCAAAGAGCACGCCGAACAGGAACAGCAGCACGCCGACTGGCTGGCCGAACGCATCGTGCAGCTGGGCGGCAAGCCCGACTTCGCACCCGAAGGATTGCTGAGCCGCTCGCACGCGGAATTTGTCGAGGGCGAGGATCTGACGGAGATGGTCAAGGAAGACCTGATCGCCGAACGAATCGCCATCGACAGCTACCGCGAGGTGGCCCAGTACCTGGGCGACAAGGATCCGACCTCCAGACGGCTGATGGAGGAAATCCTGGAGCAGGAGGAAGAGCATGCCGACGACATGGCCAACCTCCTGGAAGATCTTTCGGCGAGCGCTTGACCGAGTACGGGATCTATTGACCGGGTAGCCGTCCAGGCCGGTCGAGAACCGGTGCGGATCGACTGCAGCTACTTGCCGGTCAGCCGCTTTTTCGCCTTGGCCCGAATCTCATCGGTCAGCTTGTCCATCTCGACGGTCGATGTATCTTGTGTCGATGCTTCGAATCTGGTTCGCGCACGCTGCGCCGTCTCGAAGACATTGAACGCGCCGTGCTGGGCGGAGGCCTCTGTCGACTCGCCTCCCCCAACCCGCTCTTGTATGCAGCTATTGCCGAACTCGTGGGTCTCCATCTGGCTTCGGGGCACTCCGATCGCATTGCCGGCGACTTCGGCCGGCATCGCCGAGCACTGCTTCCAGTCCTTGCCCCAATCGAGCTTCAGCGATTTCAGCTTGAGCATCTAGCCCGCGCCACTGGACGAGGGCGCTTCCGACGCAGGCTCGGTGCGCCCACACGAACTGCATATCGCGACAGCGACGATAAGCAAGGCTGTGGAAACGATTCGGTAAGGCATCGAAAATTCTGGATGTCGATAGTGTTCGCACCGAGAGTAGCAGTCGAGCGGCGCGAGTCCCAGTTTGGCGCCGCTGGTTTGGCCATACGAGCCACTGGCACTTGCAAAGGCCGAGCCCTGGCCCCGCAATAGTCATCCGAAAAATACATCCAGCCGCAGATAGCGCGCTATCGGGCTGTCGTTCAGTCTGGAAATGTCCTGTCGGCCTGAGGTTGAACAATAAAAACCTGGAGAACGGATGGGCCGCCGGGGCGAGCATGGTTTGCGCATTGCGCAGCGGCTAAACGCGAGCGAGTATCGGCCCAGCGATGAGGATATGGTGGGCGAGGCAAATGAGAATTTACACCTATGCCCGGGATCGCTGCAGATGAAACTTCGACGCTGTGCAACCTAACCGGATGGATTTGATGAGTGTTCGATACCTGCTCTGCCTGAGTGCCTTTTTTGTCGTCGCCGCTTGTAGTGAGTCCGGCTCCGCGCCCCGCGATGCCGTCGCCAACGCCGAATCGGCCGCGGCAGGAGCAGGCACCGCGGTCGCCGCAAGCCGCCTGCGCGATAGCGCGCCGGTTGGACGACTGCCGGATACCGTTCGGCCGACCGCCTATGCGCTCGATCTCACGATTGATCCGCGCGAGCCAGAGTTTCATGGGCGCGTCACCATAACGCTGCAAATCGACGAGGCAATTGATCACCTCTGGTTGCACGGCAAGAATATCGATGTCGCCGAAGTCTGGCTGACGAGCGGCGATGAACGCCGGGTAGAGGCGCGTTACACCGAAGTGCTGGAAACCGGCGTGTCCCGCATTGCCCTGGCATCGCGCATCGCGGCCGGCAAGCACCGGCTCACGCTTGTCTACAGTGCCCCCTTCGATACAAGCCTGGCGGGCCTGTTCCGGGTTGAGCGCGGTGGGGATTGGTATGCCTTGGCAAAATCGGAATCGATTCAGGCGCGCAGGGCCGTACCCGGCTTTGACGAGCCCGGCTTCAAGGCGCCCTGGGATATCAGCCTGACCATACCCGCCGGCCAGGTCGCCATTGCCATATCGCCTGAGCGGGTGCGCGAGCCTGTCGATGAGGGCATGGAGCGGATTCGGTTCGAGACGAGCCGGCCCACCTCCACATATCTGTTGTCGCTGGCGGTCGGGCCGTTCGAACGCATCGAGTCCGAGACCTTGCCGCCCACCGAAATTCGCGAATATGCCGTTCCGGTATCCGGGTGGGCACGACAGGGCAAGTCAGACCAGCTACGTTTTATCCTCAGCCTTACGCGAACCATGGTGGAGGCTTTCGAAGTCGTCACCAAAACGCCCTACCCCTACCGCAAGCTGGACGTGATCGCCGCGCCCGATTGGCCCAGCGGCGCGACCGAGCTGGCGTCCTCGCCGACCTATAGAGAAGACATCATTTTGTCGCGCGGTGATCCCGGGCCTGTCCAGACCCGGCGGATTGTCGGCATTCATGCCCATGAGCTGGCCCACATGTGGTTCGGAGATCTGGTGACACCGCCCTGGTGGAATGACCTTTGGTTGAAAGAAGGGTTTGCCGTTTGGGGCGAGCCCATGGCCGCCATCGCCTGGAATGCCGACGGCGGCTATGAGCTTGACTGGGTTACCGCTGCTATTGACGGGCTGCGAGCGGACTCGCTGGCCAGTGCGCGTGCCGTTCGAGAACCGATCGAGCGCAATGAAACCATCCGAAGCGCTTACGACGGCATCACCTATGACAAGGGGTCCGCCCTGTTACGCATGGCAGAGGTGTATCTGGGCGCTGATCTATGGCGTGATGGGCTGGCAACCTACCTGGCCGAGTTTGAAGACGGCGCGGCAAACGCCGACGACTTTGCCCGCGTGATGGGCAAAGCGGTAGGCGACGCTGATTTTGAGGCCTCACTCAATGGATTCCTGAACCGCAACGGCGCGCCGCTTTTGCGTTTTGAAGCTATGCTTTCAGGCGATGGACGCCCGGCTCTTTCGGTGGCCCAGTCGCGCTATCGCCCATTGGGATCGCCCATAGATCCTGATCGCAGCTGGATCATCCCCGTTTGCGTACGCCACGCCGGCGGATCGGACTGCCAGCTGATTGGTCCCGGCGATGACCGGATTACGCTGAGCTCGGAGACGCCGCCGGACTGGTTCATGCCGAATGCCGACGGGGCCGGCTATTATCGCTTTGCCCTCACGGAAAACGGCTGGACGGCGCTGAACGCGCATTTCGACGAGCTGGCGCCGAGCGAAGCCATGATGGCACTGGATAGCGCCGGGGCCGCCTTTGAGGCCGGCGCCACCGCTCCGAGGCCGCTTCTGGACCTGATCGAGACCGCTTCCGTGGCCGATAGCCTGGATGTGCGCTGGGAAGCGGCGAGTCTTTTAAACCGGTATCTGGAGCGGCTTTACGCCGATAAAGATCCGCGTCGCGGCCGCCTTGCGGCTTATTCGCGGGCCCGATTCGCCGATCAATACCGCGCGCTGAATATACCCCGCTCCGAGGCGGAACGGCTTTATCGCCAGCGTCTGCGCGGCTTTCTGGCCGGGCCGGCAGATGATTCGCTTTTGCGAGAAGCCCTGGGGACGCAAGCGGCCGCATTTGCGGGTCTGAACGGTCCGCCAGACCCTGATGCGCTGGAGGCGGATGATTATGCCGCGGCGGCCGGCGCCGCGGTGCAGACCCACGGCGCCGGCTTTCTCGATGCATTTTTTGCCAATCGCGATGCCATCAACGATGCGCGGTTCGAACGCAGCGTGATTTCGGCCGCCGGATTGGTGGATGACCCGGCTGTGCGCGATGATTTGATGGCGATGGCACTGGCGGACGCGCTGGAACCGAGCGAGGTCTTCTCGCTGATTGCGTCGCTGATGGCGAACGACGCGGCCCGGCCGGCCGTTTGGGCATGGATCGGCTCTAACGCCCAAGCAATTGCAGAGCGTGTGCCCGCCCAGTGGAGGCGCCGCGTGCCCGCCCTGGCCGGTCAATTCTGTTCGTCAGCGCGGGTAGGCGAGCTGGACGCCTTTGTCGACCGGCATGGGTCGCTTTTTCCGGGTTATGAGCGCGGCGTGGCCCAGGCAAAAGAACGCATCGTTTTGTGCGAGGCGTTGCGCGACACTCAGGCTGCCGCATTTTCCGACGCCATCGCGGCGCGCTGAAGCCTTCTTAAGCCGTAAGGTTCATCCGTCTGTCAGGCGTTTGCTCACCTGCCGGTCCGCCGCTGATTCGGATGCAGCGCCGCGCCCAGGATGTGCTCGCTCTTGCGCACCACGTGCGACGCGTGGCCGACGATCAGCGGGTCCGGTTTCCGCACCACTTCTTCGCTCTTGCCCGGGTAGTCCAGCGAAGACAGGAAGTGCCGCATGCAATCGAGCCGCGCGCGCTTCTTGTCGTTGGACTTGATGATCGTCCATGGGGCGTCGGCAGTGTCGGTGTAGAAGAACATCGCCTCCTTGGCCTCGGTGTACTCGTTCCACTTGCCCAGGCTGGCCTTGTCGATGGGCGAAAGTTTCCAGCGCTTCAGCGGATCAGCGGCCCTGGCTTCGAATCGCCGGGCCTGCTCGGCCTGGGTGACCGAGAACCAGTACTTGTAGAGCCGGATGCCCGAGCGCACCATCATCTGTTCGAAATCCGGCGCCTGGCGCATGAATTCCAGGTACTCGACCGGCGTGCAAAATCCCATCACCCGCTCGACACCGGCCCGGTTGTACCAGGAGCGGTCGTAGAACACGAGTTCGCCGGCGCTGGGCAGGTGTTCGACGTAGCGCTGGAAATACCACTGGCTGCGCTCGCGTTCGGTGGGCTTGTTCAGCGCCACCACGCGCGCGAAACGCGGATTGAGATGCTCGGTGAAGCGCTTGATGGTGCCGCCCTTGCCGGCCGCGTCGCGGCCCTCGAACAGAACGATGAATCGCTGGCCGGTTTCCTGGGCCCAGAGCTGTACTTTCAGCAACTCGGCTTGAAGCGCGGCTTTCTCGGCTTCGTACTCCCTGCGCCCAAGCTTCCTGCTGTACGGATACTTGCCGGTCTCGAAGGCGTGCCGTACCTGGTCGGTGGTCACCCTGGGAAATTCGGTCGGGGCGGCATCGGCGGTCGCCGCTACGCTCGCGTCGGGTCGCCGCGCCGAAACCTTGGTTGAATCATTCACTGGCCTCTCCTGCCGAAGTGGGCGTCTGTCCGCGCTTCGCGCAGACCCGCTCAAAGGTTTCTTGGCGTTTAATTTACTGGATCACTCGGCGTCGACTTTGACTGAAGTCAATTGTCGGGCCTGGCGCCGAACCGACTCGGCGCAAGTGCCCGCGATTTCTGGAGCGCTCAGCCGTCTTCGCGTATCGCCCGCGCCACGGCGTCGGCCAGGCGCTCGGCCGCATCCGGATAGCGGCGAAAGAACAGTTCCGGCTCGATCAGTTCGAGCTCCATTACCAGGGGGCCGTTGTCGCCCTCGACGAGGTCGACCCGGGCATAGCTGACCGGCCCGGGCACGGCAGCCAGCGCCGCCTTCGCGACGGCGGTTTCGCGCGGGAGCGGCGCATGTGGATGGACGGTGCCGCCGTGGTCGTCCTGGACGCGAAACTCGCCGGCCGCGGCGATCTTGCGCACCGCGTGGGTGACTTGATCATCGATCACGATCAGCGAGACCTCGCCGCGCTCGACGATTGCCGGCATGAAAGGTTGCAACAGCATGCTTTCAGCGCTCACCAGGCGCTGCCAGGCGACCTCGTGACGATCGGCCTCCGAATGCATGACCCGATAGGTCTCGCGGCCGGCGCCGGAAACCGCCGGCTTGATCACGGCCTCGTCGAATTCGTTACGGTCCAGCAAGTCGGCCAGTGCGCGCACATGCGCCTGGCGGTCGATTACGATCGTCGGGACCGTGGGCACGCCGGCGGCGGCCAGGTCGACCAGGTAGCGCTTGTCGCAGTTCCAGCGAATCACCTCGACCGGGTTGACCACGCGCGTGCACGAATCGATTCGGTCCAGCCAGCCCAGGAATTCCGAAAGACGATCGAAGTAGTCCCAGGTCTGGCGGATCACAACGGCGTCGAAGCACCGCCAGTCGACTTGCGGGTTGGCCCAGTCGACCCGTGAAACCTCACAGCCGGCGGCGCACAAGGCCTCCGACAGAATCCGGTCCTCTTCGAGGATGTTGGCGGCATAGGCATCCGGATCGGGCGGATCGATCCAGCGGTGGTCGTTGACCAGTGCGACGTGCTTGTTCATTGTGCAACGCAGGTCCGAGAGCGGCTGTCGGGCGAAGCGGCAATGTTAATGTGGAACAGACCCATTGTGGACGACACGCGTCGGCGCCGGTCGGGAAACCGGTTCGCGGTGCCGTCCGATTTACGCAAAAACCAAGGAGCATCGACGATGAAAGTGATTTCAGTGCGCAGTCCCGGTGGCCTCGACAACCTCGAAATACTCGACAGCGAAGCGCCCGGTGAACCGGGCTCGGGTGAAATCCGGGTCCGTATCCACGCCAGCTCCCTGAATTTCCACGACTATCTGGTGGCCAACGGCTCGATCAACACCGATGACGGTCGCATTCCGATGTCCGACGGGGCCGGCGTGGTCGAGGCGGTGGGCGACGGCGTCGACGAATTCGGGGTCGGCGATCATGTCGTCTCCACGTTCTTTCCCGACTGGGTGGACGGACGCGCCCGGGTCGGGAATTTCAAGCGAACCCCGGGCGACGGAATCGACGGGTACGCGCGCGAGCAGGTCGTGGCGGCGGCGCAGTGCTTCACCCGCGCGCCGGCCGGCTATAGCCATCGGGAAGCCGCAACCCTCACCACGGCCGGGCTGACGGCCTGGCGCGCGCTGGTGGTCAACGGCCCCCTGAAGCCCGGCGAGACCGTGCTCACGCTCGGCACCGGCGGCGTGTCGATCTTCGCGCTGCAATTGGCCAAGGCGATGGGCGCCGCGGTGATTTCGACATCGTCTTCGGACGAGAAGATCGAAAAGCTCAAGGCGCTGGGGGCCGATCACACCATCAACTACAAGTCCGAGCCCGAGTGGGGCAAGCGCGTCCTGGCGCTGACCGGCGGCGTCGGCGCCGATCACGTCATCGAAGTCGGCGGACCGGGCACCTTGCCCCAGTCGATAAACGCGGTACGCATCGGCGGGCACATTTCACTGATCGGCGTGCTTACCGGCGGTGCCGGCGAAGTGCCCACGGCGAAGCTCATGGCGAAGCAGGCGCGTCTGCAGGGCCTGATCGTCGGCAGCCGCGCCGACCAGCAGGACATGGTGCGCGCCCTGGAGGTCCTGGACACCAAGCCGGTAATCGACCGCTGCTTCGCCTTCGACGACATCGCCGACGCATTCCGCTTTGAAGAAGCCGGACGGCACTTCGGCAAAATCTGCCTGGAATTCTGAGGGCCTTGCATGGTCGACGGGTTCGGCGCGCACGCCGCTCCCGATTCTTGTTACATTAGATTTGACTGGATCAAGGCTCGTCGCATTGCACGACATCGGTAGGCCTGCCGGCGTGCAACCGGGATACGGCCTGGCTCCGGACCGTCCCCGCAGCAGCGAAAAAGATAAAGAGGGAAACGACAAGCGAAGATCGAACCGAAACAATTCGACACGGGTGATTCATGAGCAACCGGAAGCAGACCTCAGAGGAACGCAAGACCATCGTCGTGATCGGCGCCGACGATCACAACCTGGCCTTGATCGCAGCCATTCCCGAGGCGAAGCACTGGGATATCCAAAGGGTGCTCGAGTGGGAGGACGTTCAACCCGATCACGGCCGGATCGACTTCGACGATCTTTATCGGACGGCGCGGGAAAAGATCGACGCGCTTGACGGCGGCGCCGACGCAATCATCGGCTATCTCGATTTCCCCGTCACCTCGCTGGTGGCGTTGTTGACCCGGGATTACGGTTTGCCCGGCGCGTCGCCGGAAGCCGTTGCCAGTTGTGAGCACAAATACTGGATGCGCGAGATCGAGGCGAAGGTGTTTCCGGATACGGCGCCCGAATTTGCCGCGCTCAACCCGTTCGCAAGCAAGAACTCACGGCACGCGGTGCCCGCTTATCCGTTCTGGCTGAAGCCCGTCAAGGCCCACTCCTCGGTGCTGGGCTTCATGATCGAAGAGGACGATGATCTCGACCGTGCCTTGCACGCATGCCGCCAGAAGCTTCACTACTTCGGCGAGCCGTTCAACGATTTTCTTGCCCACCTGGAAGAGCCGGGCGGTTCGGCCGAAGTCGGCGGCAACTATGCCGTGGCTGAAGAACTGGTTTCGGCCAGGCGCCAGTTCACGCTGGAAGGCTACGTCTGGCAAGGCGATGTGACGATATACGGGGTGGTGGATTCGATACGGGTCGGGGAACACAAATCGAGCTTTTCGCGCTATCAGTATCCGGCCCGGGTGCCGGACCATATCCTGGAAGAATCGAAGACGATGACCGCAAAGCTGCTCGATGCATTCGGCTACGACGGCTCCCCGTTCAACATCGAGTTTTTCTGGAATCCCGACACCGATGCGTTGCGGATTCTGGAAGTCAATCCGCGCATTTCCAAGTCGCATTCGCCCCTGTTCAAGATGGTCGACGGCGTGTCTCACCACAAGGTGGCCATCGACCTGTCGCTGGGCCGCAAGCCCGAGATGCCGCATCGCGAGGGCAAGGATGAAATCGCGGCCAAGTTCATGTGGCGCTCGGTGGAGGCCGACGGGATCGTCAAGCGGGTTCCGACCGACGCGGAAATCGCCGATCTTCAAAAACTTCTCCCGGATCTGGATCTTGCAATACTGGTGGAAAAAGAGCAGCAACTTTCATCGATGTTCTACCAGGACAGCTACAGCTACGAACTGGCGGTAATATTCCTGGGCGGTGATTCGGAGGAAATGCTCGAAGACGCCTACCAGATGTGTATCGACTGCCTGCCCATACATTTGAAGCCGTTGCCTGAAACCGCATAGGCGTTTTCAAAAACCGAAGCGCCGGAATACGGATTCGAGAATAACCGCTGCTTTGCGGCGGGACCATTGCGATCGGGCCACCTGATTGCTGCAAGCATATTCCACCGGCATGATTCGAATATGGAAACCGATTTTCTGCAGTGGGCTTATCAGTTGGGCGTGGCGGTCGCGATCGGCCTGCTGATCGGCATCGAGCGTGGCTGGAAAGGTCGCAAGGCGGAAGAAGGCGAACGCGAAATCGGCCTTAGAACCCTGGCGCTCCTGGGGCTTGTCGGCGGACTTGCCGGCCTGCTCGGCGGCGAATTCGGCGGCTTGCTGATCGGCCTGATGTTCATCGGGTTGGCCATCCTGCTCGGCCTGGTCTATCGGATCAAGGCCGATCAGCGTGACGATATTGGCCTGACCACGGAAATCGCGGCGCTGGCGACCTTCCTGCTTGCGGCGCTGTCGGGTCTTGGGCACATGGCCATCGCATCGGCCGGGGCCGTGCTCATGGCCATTCTGCTGGGCTACAAGGGCCAGCTTCACAGTTGGCTGCGCGCCCTGAAACGTTCCGAGCTTACCGCAGGCTTCAAGCTCCTGCTGATTTCGGTGGTTTTGCTGCCGCTGCTTCCCGACCGCGGCTTCGGACCATGGCAGGCGCTCAATCCATACACCATCTGGTGGATGGTGGTTCTGATCGCAGCCATTTCGTTCATCGGCTATTTTGCAATCCGCATTGCCGGTGCGCGCGCCGGCACCATATTCACGGCTGCGTTCGGCGGACTTGCATCGTCAACCGCGACCACGCTGAACCTGGCGCGCCTGGCCGCTGGAAAACGTGGCGGCCAGGCGCTGCTTGCCGGCGGCATCCTGCTGGCGTGCGGCACGATGTTCCCGCGCATGGTGCTGGTCGCGACGATCATCGATGCACCGCTTTTCCTTCCCTTGCTATGGCCGGCGCTGGCGATGGCGGTGCTGACCTACGGCCCGGCGCTGTGGCTGCTGCGAAAGCCGCATGATGCGGAGGACGCCGACGACCTGTTGCCGGCAAACCCGCTCGAATTGACTTCGGCCCTGTCGTTCGGCGCCTTGCTGGCGCTGGTCATGCTGCTGGGCAAGGCGCTGGTCGAATGGGTCGGCGATGCCGGGGTGTATCTGCTGGCCGCGGCCTCCGGTGTGGCCGATGTCGATGCGATCACATTGTCGCTTGCGGCCATGAGCGGTGAAGATTTGGCCGAACGCACCGTGGCGCTGGCCATCGTGATTGCCGCCTCGGTCAATTCGATGACCAAGGCTGCGCTGGCGGGATTCGTCGGCGGGCGTAAGCTGGGCGTCAAGGTCGGCCTGCCGCTTGGCGTTGCAGTGGCGGCAGGCCTCCTGGTGATTCTCTTGACCTGATCGCAACGGTCAGTTGTCCTCGACCCGGTACAACACCGTGTTGAACGGCCGCGTCGGCTCGCTGTTGTCGTACTTGACGCCGATCGAGTACTCCTTGCCGGGCTCGACGACGACCGTGATCCGATTGTGGCCTTCCGATTCCCGGAACCGCGTGCCCGAGCGCAATCCCGGCGGGTTGGTGATGAAGGCGCGCACGGTCAGTTCATATTTGCCCGGTGCCAGCCACATGACTTCGCGCGGATAGATGTTCTTGCCGTCGATCTCGATGAACTCCACCGGGTAGATGTACTGGGCCGGTCGGCCCAGCGCGCCGACGATCATCGCCGAGTCCTGGCCCGGCTCGGCGAACGGCAGTTCGTCGTCCTGGGCCTGCAGAGTCGATGTCGCGACGAGCGCGGCGAATGCCGCCAGAATCAAGGTTGAAAGCCGCCGAATCGACCGGCGTGACGAATGGAAGAAATGGCTCGAGCGCATGCTTGAATCCTCGTGCTGAATGTGCAGAGGAGCTTGCGCCCGAACTGCGATGCGGTCCATGCAAACGACCTGAAATTAATCTGAAATTTGCCGCAAGGCGGTCACCGGCACGGCGAGCATTGATAATCAGTTCAACTGCCTGCGCAGCTGCGGCCATGCTTCGGCCAGTTGATCGACAAGCACGGAGGCAGCCGCACCGGTCGGCAGCGCCGGCTCGTCGCCCTCCAGGGTGTGCGACCACACCACCCGTCCCGGCGGGACCTGCAGCAGTCGCAGATCGATCTGCCAGCCGTCGGGCCTGAACCGGGTCGAGCCCTCCATGAGCAGATCCACCCCGAGGTCGGCGGCGACGGCCGAAACGACGTCTTCGCGGCTGGCATAGGGGCGCATCCCGGCCCTGCCGATCAGCTCCAGTTGTTCCAGGTCGGCGCGCCACAGCGCGGCCAGGATTCCGTCGGCCAGGAGTATTCCGGCCTGGACGGGTGGATAGTCGGGGTCGCCAAAACGTTCGAGCGGCAGGATCGCCAGTTGATGGGGTCGGTCCGGATCCTTCTGAGGGCCGGCCGCGGTGCGCCACCAGGTGCCGCCGTCCAGGAGCACGGCTATCGCAACGAAAGCTGCAACGGTTATCACTGCAATAGTCGCGACGGCCATCGCCGCCTTGTTGTTGCGACGCCGGTGCAACGCTGCCGTCGAGCGATCACTGTCTCCGACTTGCCGGACTTCGGCGCGCAGCCGATAGCCGCGGCGCGGGACGGTCTCGATCAGCGCCGGGTTGCCCCCCAGCGACTGGATCGCCTGTCTGAGTTCTCGCAGCAGTGCGGCCAGCCCGGATTCGAAATCAACGACGGTTCCGCGGCCCCAGATTTCGGCCACCAGCGTGTCGCGGTCGACCACCGTTTGCGGCTGTGCCAGCAAGCGGACAAGCAGCTTGCCAACCTGTGGACGCAGGTGTACTTCGGCTGATGCAGCGCGGCGGGCAAGCCGGCCGTCGGCTGGATCGAACTGGAAATCGTCGAACTCGTAGATCTGCATTTGCCTCAGCATGAGGGCCTGGATGGACGCCGGGCCGCGCTCGAACAACGATACCCAACCCGAGTCAATGGTAGCCGAACCGCGTTGGGCAAATTTCGCCCTCGCCCGTCGGATCGACGCTCAGCGCTGGCAGCCGGGGCACCAGACCGTGGCGCGCTGGCCGATCACGGCACCCTTTAGCGTCCGCTCGCATTCCGGGCAGGGCTGCCCGGCCTTGCCGTATACCTTGAGTTCCTGGCCGAAATAGCCCGGGGTGCCGTCGCCCACGGTGAAGTCGCGCAGACTGGTACCGCCGACTGCGATCGCCCGACCGAGGGTCCGGCGGATCGCGTCGGCCAGTATCTCGTAGCGGGCCCGTCCGACCCGGCCGGCGGCCCTGCGCGGATGAATGCCGGCGGCGAAAAGCGCCTCGGCGGCATAGATGTTGCCCACCCCGACCACCACCGCGGCGTCCATGATGAACTGCTTTACCGAACTGCGTCGTCCGCGACTTTTGCGCCACAGCCAGTCACCGTCGAATGCGTCCTGCAGCGGCTCGGGCCCCAGCCCCGCAAGCCGGGGATGACTTTCCGGATCGTGGCCGGGCTGCCAGAGCACCGCGCCGAATCGACGCGGGTCGGTATAGCGGATGGTCCGCCCGGTGCAAATCTCGAGATCAAGGTGGTCGTGCGGACCGGCGACCGGCGGCCGCTCCCAGCTCCGGAAGGATCCGGACATCCCCAGGTGCCAGAGCAGGCTGCCATGGTCGAAGCGCCAGACAAGCCATTTCGCCCGGCGTTGCAGCGACAGCACCGTGCGACCGGGCAGTTGTTCGAATTCACCGGCAACCGGCCAGCGCAACTGGCTCTGACGCACCTGGACGCGCTCGATCCGCCTTTCGACAACGAGCGGCGCCAGCCCGAGGCGGGTGGTTTCGACCTCCGGCAGTTCAGGCATGGCCACCCTTTTGAATTCCGCGCCCTTGAATTCCGAAGTCAACGGGCGCAGGATGATAAGAGGGGAAGGCGTTCGACAAGGTTTTCAATAATCACCTCAAGGAGGTTTGACCATGAGTATCGCGAGAGTCACCGAAATCAGTGCCGAATCGAATACCAGTTTCGAAGACGCCATCGAGAAGGGTATGGCGCGCGCGGCCAAAACGCTGAAGAACCTCAAGGGCGGCTGGGTCAAGGAGCAGAAGGTTACCTGCGACGACAACGGCAGAATCACCGGATACAGGGTCGATCTCAAGGTGACCTTCGTACTCGAAGACTGACCGCAAAGACCTCGCGGCGGAAGTGCCGGCGTCAGCCGGCATTTCCCGCCCCAACCCGGCTGCACTCGGCCAGCGCCCGCCCGCTGATGGTTATACGGGCAGTGTTGCCCTTATTCCAGAATTCCACATTCGCATCGACATAGCGCGCTCCCGATGCGCTTTCGGCCTGCGGCAAAGCAAATACCAGCCCGTTGTAGTGAACCGCGGCCAGCCCTGGAGACACACGCGTCACGACGGATTCCTCCCCGCAGCGCCAGATCTGCTCGCGGACCGATATCGGTTGAACTGAATCCAGCAGCGGTTCAAAAGCCGCAAGACTGCCGTCGGTTTCGGCCGGCGGAACGTTCATCAGGTATGCCATCAGAGAGTAAAGATCCACCGAGCGCACAGCCGGCAGTCGCTCGCCGGGCTCGAATGCCGGGCCGGTAGCGATGAAGATGCCGTGCATGTTGAGCCAGGCAGGATCCCAGCCGTGCATGCCGTTGAGCAGTCCGCGCTGCATCCCGGCATAGTAAGGCTTGTTCGAGATCATCCAGCCCAGTTCGGCCTCGATCGTTACATGCGGCACGCGCTGGTGATCGTCGAAGCGATAGCGCTGCGGTCCGTTGCCTTTCTTCCAGACCCGACGGAAGCCCGGATGGCCGGCATCGACGGCATCCTGGATTGTCTCGACAATATTCGTTGCGAGCATCTCGCCGGCGGCGCCTTCACCGGTCCAGATCTGCGCCGCAGGACCCCAGTCGGAAACATGAACCTTCGATAGATCCACGTAGTCGTCCAGCAGGATGTATTTGTCCAGGTCGATCTTCTGCATGCCGTGGTCGGAGGTCACCAGGATGTGCACGTCTTCGTAAAGGCCGCGTCGCTCCAGCCCTTCGATCAGCCGACCGAGCGCGCGGTCGACTTCGATCATGGCTTCCGCCGTCCTGGGATGGTCGGGGCCGTGGGCGTGGCCGGCCGAATCGACCGCCGAAAAATAAAGGGTCAGAAAGGTCGGGCGCTGCTCTTCGGGCAAGTCCAGCCACTCAAGCACCTGGTCGACGCGCGCATCGTGCGGCGTCTCGCCGGCATACGGTTTCCAGATCGACGGGCGCATCGCACCTATCTGTGCTTCCGAACCCGGCCAGAAATAGGTCGCCGCGATCTTGCCGGCTTTTTCCACGCTGTTCCAGATTGGCTCGCCGTCGTACCAGTAGCCGTCGCTGACCGCATCGCGGTTGCCCAGCGAAAAGCTGGACTTGCGCTTGGGGTCCCACATGTTGTTGGCCACGACACCGGTGTTTTCGGCATACAGACCGGTCGCCGTCGCGTAATGGGTGGCGAAGGTCTTGGTCGGGAACACGTGCTGCAGCGAGTCGGCCCTGAGGCCGTCGGCAGCCAGTTTTTCCAGTGCCGGCAGTGCCGCCTTCTGCATGTAGTCGTGACGAAAGCCGTCGATCGAGATCAGCAGTAGCGGGGGCGTGGCGTCGCCGGCATCGCGCGTGGGGTGGCAGGCGCCGAGAACCAGCGCCAGGAACATGAGCATGAATGATGCAGAAATTCGGTGGGATGCGTTCATGGTTTCTCGCAGAAGGTGACGCGGCCTCACATTCCGGCTTCCGGTGCGGGCGTCGAATCGGTCGAGCGGGTTCAGCGGGCGCTACTCCCAAGTTGCGCCATTTTATCAAGCCACTTGTGCCGATGGCGATCGCTGCCTTCCACCATCCCCACCAAACTGGTCCGGACCGGCTTGATGCCGGAAAACAGAAGTATGTTCCGTTGAAAATTCTTGATGCTATGTGCCCGGTAAAAGGCGCGATAGACAAACGCCGGCATGCCCATGGTCACCACCAGGCGCGCCGATCGGCCCTTCAGCAGTTTCACCGGCATCTTGCCCTTGGGCTCGCTGAATGCGAAATCGGGGCGCATGACCTGTTCCAGGAACCCCTTGAGCAAGGCCGGCATGTCGCCCAGCCAAAGTGGGTAGAAAAAGACCATATGGTCGCACCAGCGGATGTCGTTCTGAGCGTGTCCGATGTCGACCGGCACTTCCGGTGCGCGCCAGGTCGAGGCACTGTCTATCAGCGGAAAATCCAGCCGATTCAAGACCTGCGAGCGCAATTCGTGTCCGGCAGATTGTGCCGATTCGGCATAATGTTGGACCAGCGCATCGCCGAAATGACCGTGCCCGGCATCGGGATGTGACTGTATTACGAGAATCCTGCGTGGCATTCGACGACTCCGTTCAGGCCTCGATGGGTTCTTCGCTGGGCTGCTGGATGAAATTGCCCTGTATCAGGTCGACCTCCATTTGCCAGATCTTCGAGACTTCCTCGGCGTCCTCGAGCATCGGCACGATCAGCTTGCGGCCGACAGCTCTTGCCGACTTCGCGAACGTCTCGAAGCGCTCGGCGAGGCCTTGATCAGCCAGAATGCGATGCGCAAAGTCGGATTTCATTCGCAGATAGTCGGCGGGCAGATGCTTGAGCAGAACGATTTCGGGGATTTTTTCGTCGATCCCGGTAAGCGATATGCCTATCTTGAGTTTCTGCAGCTGCGCGAAAATCTCGCGCGCGTGACGAATGCGCGGTTTCAGATCGAGAATATTGAACTCCAGTACCAGGCCGCGACGATCCGATTCCAGCGTTTCAAGCTGCTCGACAAGCCAGTGGAGAAACTTCGGATCGTCAATGATGGCAGGTGACTGGTTCAGAAAAAGCGTCGGCGTTTCGCCCCCCGAATCGACACGCCTTTTAAGCATCCCGACGGCGTGCGCGATCATCCAGTGGTCGACCGCCGGCAATACGCCGCGCTCGGCCGCGACCGGTATGAAGCGTGCGGCCGGAATCAGCGCGCCGTCCGGGCCGGTCAGGCGCGGCAACAGCTGAATGCGCTCCCTTTCGGGTCCGGAAGTTGCCAGCAACGGCTGAAAAACCACCTTCAGACTGTTATCCCGCAATGCCTTGGTCAGCTGACCCAGCAGCGTCGCCGGCGCGTCGGCGCCGCCGTCCCGCGCGCTTCCGATTTCATACCGGTTGCCACCGGCTGCGGCAAGCTTCTCGGCTGCCTGTGCAGCACGCACAAGATTGGCCTCGGCTGGCCGAAGCCCCTCATGGACGGAGCGGATCACGATGCTGATCGTGGCGGCAATCATGTGGTCGCCGATCTCGAACAGGTTGTTGTTGATAGCCTTCTTCAGCGATGCGGCGTCATTTTCCAGGTCACGATCACCGCCTCTGGAATCCAGAATGATGCCGATCGCGTCCAGACCGAAGCGCGCGCTGATATCGACCGCGTCAAGCTGCGCCCGCACCCGTTCGTGGATTGCATGCATCAGTTTCTCCAGACCGGAGAAACCCGCCTGGCCGCGATGGCCTGCCGAGTCGTCCAGCAATACCCAGCATACTGCCGGCGGGAAGGCGCTGCCGCCACCCTGCCACGCCTTTCGGCAGAGCTGATCGAGTTGTGCGATCAGCGTGGGGGCGCGCACCACCCTGGCCAGACCTTCCGGCAAATCGTTGTCCTCGCCCGGTTCAAGCATTTCATTCATAATGAAACGTGCCAGATTTTGAATTGAACTGCAAGCCTGCCTTTGGCCTGCACCCCCCAGGAAGCAGTTATGTGCCCATAGGCCCTGCCACCCGTCGTAATGCCAGTATAACCGTGAGTGCAGCGCATTCGCGAAAGCGATTTGCACCGGTGCAGGTCCTTACATGAACATCCCGCCTGCAGGAACACGATGAACGTCAGTAGCCAATCCACCGCACGCCGAATTCTTGTCGCAATTGCAGCCGGCGCAGCGCTGCTCTCGCTTTCGGCAGCGGCAGCGACGCCGGACCTGCAGCGGGTATTTGCGCCCTACCAGCAGCTTCTTGATCGGCATCTTGCCGAGCGAAGAATGCCTCACGGCGGGCTGGTCAGCGCATTCGATTACCAGGCCGCGCTGGATGCGGAAGACAGCCTGGCACTACTCGACGTTCAACGCGAGCGGCTGGCGCGCTTCGATACGACCGGCCTCGACAGCCGCGATCTGGCGCTGGCATTCTGGATCAACGCCTACAACTACTTCATGCTCGATCATCTACTGGCAAATCCGGCCGACGGCCGGCCGGTTTCCAGCGTGCGGGATTACGGCAGCTTCCTCAATCCTTACCGGGTATTCGAGCGCAAGCTGTTCGATGTCGGCGGGCGCGACCATTCGCTGCAGGAAATCGAACTTGATATCTTGCTGGGGGATGAATTCGCCCGCCGCGGCTGGAAAGATGCGCGCATTCACTTCATGGTCAACTGCGCTTCGGTTGGCTGCCCTGCGCTGCGCAAGCAGATCTACACAGCCGACAACGTGTCCGCCATGCTGGCCGAAAACACCAGGCTGGCGCTGGACACACCGCTGCACCTGGCGCGCGAAGGCAACGTGTTGCGGGTCACCAGCCTGTTCGACTGGTACCAATCCGATTTTGTCGAACAATCCGGATCAGTAAGCGAATTCATACGCCAAAACGGCAGTGAAACTGCACGCAACCACCTTGAGGCCACCGACACACTCGAATACATCGACTACGACTGGTCGCTGAACCGGCCCGGTAATTTCGAGGGCGTGCTTCAGGCAGCAGGCGCCGAGCCGTTTGAATAATCAGATGTAGCCGGCCCGGTCCCGCTTTGCCCGCGCCGGCGTATTCACCGGAATGCTCCCGCCTCAGCGAGCGCGCCAGTTCGAGAGATCGCGGCCTATGAGCTTTTCCAGGCGCCCGATTTCATCGGTGAACCGATCTGCCAGTGCGGCCCGCACGGCCGGATCCAGCGACGCGCGGGGCCTGCGTCTTGCTGCCTGTTCAAGACGTTTCTTGCGCTTGGCCCGAATCGCATCATAGAGCCGCTGGGGGGCCAGGCTGCGGATGCGGTAACGCAGCGTACTGGCTTTCCAGGCTCTATAAGCCCACGAGTCCGGGGTCGGCGCGGAGGCATTGTGGATGCCGAAGTCGGGCTCGAAGGCCGAATCTACACCGAGAAACTCCAGTGTATCGGCGTATACCTGATCGGGTGAACTCTTGAGGTCGTCGAACAGGATGATACGAACGTGTTCCCGGCCGAACAGATCGAAATAGCGCTCGAGTTGCTCGCTGTAACGCGCAATTTCGCTGTAGTAAAGACTTTCCGGAAACCTGACATTGGCTGGAATACTATTTCCACGGCGTCGATCTGGCTCGGCGGCCAGCGCGTCTTCAAAATGCTCGATGTCGTCACGCAGCCCCCGCTGGAAGTGATGAGCGTGCAGCGAATGAAGCATTTCGGCCGGATTGCGGAGCATGGCGATGATCAAGGCATGCGGATTGTACGCATGAATCTCGCGCGCCGCGTTGCGTGAGTAGAGGTACCAGGTCGACCGGTCTCCACAGACGGGCTTTCCACCGGTATTTCGGCATAGCGCCTGGTACTGGTCCGGCGTCAACCGCGGCGAGTTGTAGTCGAGATCCGAACCGAAGAAATGCGGCTCGCCGCGCACAACGAAGACGTCGGGATGCTGGTTAAGGTACTGCGCCATGGACGTCGTGCCGCATTTCGGCGCGCCGACGATGAAGAAATGCGGCGCCGGCTGGTCGAGATCTACCGCCATGTCATCAGAATCTGTACTCGAATTCCCGAAGCTCATTGGCAAACAGTCGTTCGACCAGGCTCCGCTCGGGATCGCCGTACCAGTCCTGGTAGCGTTTTTGTCGCGGCATCGATTTGGCATGGACGAGAATTCTGCGGTCAAGGCCGAGAAATTCGAATACCCGTGCGAGATCTTCTTCGAGCCGTTCGAAACGGCCGATGAAATCCACCGCGATTCGATTGTCGATAGTGTAGATCGGCCAGTTGTCGAAATGCCTGGGGATGGTCGAGCTGGTGAAGTCCCGCCGGGAGAGCTGATCGAGAAATTCCCGAAACGTCATTACGGCATTTTCCTTCTTGCGGGTGCGCCAGATGTAGTCCGACACGGCGCGATCGAAGGGGTTGCGTACAAAACAGAACTTGAAGTAACTGCGCCAGGCTTCCGGATACGCGGCCGAGACGCGCCGTGCATGCGCGTGCTCCGGGGAATACCCAAGTGGGGCGCGGTACTTCAATCGCTGGGCACCGTTGAGCGCAGCGACGGCATGGTCACGATCGAACAAACGGGCCGGATTGCGTAGCAGACGGCAGCCGAAGCTGAAGCCTGCGATAGGGTGTAGTAGATCGCGCCATGCGCGCCTGTTCGGAGGTACGCCTTGCTCGAAGGCTTCCGGCCAGGTACCCAGGTGGATGTCAGCCGGACCGAGATGCGGCGCCAGGCTCGCGGCGATCGAACTGCCGGCCGCCTTGCGGCAATGCATGAATATGAACCGGTGACGGTGGCTGATAATCAACGCATGCACTCCCGGACAGGCATCGGTACGTTATTGTTTCACATCATCCTGAAGAAAACCGGCTCCCGCGGGGGAGCCGGTCGGCTGGCTTTTGCAGCGGTGATGCTTCAAGCAATCACCCGCCGGGCGGGCCGTTGCCGTTGCCGTTTCCGGGTCCGTTGCCGTCGTCATCGGGTTCGCCTTCGGGGAATTGACCGGAGAACAACAGCGTTGCACCCTCGAAAATCTCGATCGACTGTCCGCGCGGATCGAAGTCCAGCGGCTCGACCCCACCGTAGGGGAATGCAAACTCCAGATCACCGCCGGTCTCGCCCATGTCGTCTTCCTGGACGGTGATGTCGGCCTGGTTGATACCGCCGATGAACACCGGATACGTGCCGGCCGGAATATCCGAAACCTCGATTTCGAATTCAGCGCGGTTCTTGCGCATTTCGAACTCTGCACCGGCTTCGCCATCGGCGAATACGCCTTCGTTGACCAGTTCGAGTTCGAGCTCCAGAGTGCCGCGTATCGGCAAGTCAAACGCCGGCGGGTTGCCCGGAAAATCGCCCTCCTCCGGCGCCAGCGCGGTCAACACCACCTGGCCGCCCAGAAGCACGTCGATGATCTGATCGCGCGGATCGAAATCGAGCAGAAGCTGGTCGTCGCCGGCGGGCGATCGGAATTCGATCTCTCCACTGCCGGTACCGGTGTCGACCACGGTGATCAGGCCGCGGGACTCGCCGCCCACCTGCAGCTCGAATTCGCCGGCCGGAACCTGTTCGATCTCGACTTCGAATTCGGCGTGGCCCGGCGTGGCCTTGAATTCGGCCGTGCCGCGCGCTCCCGGAATCACGTCGGTCGGGGCAAGCGCAATCTCGAATTGCTCCGGCAGGCTGCCGGGGCCCATGTCGTCGGAGATGCCGCCACTGCATTCGGCGCCCGGCTGATCGGTCAAGCGCTGTATCTGGAAGCTTCCGGCGCCCACCGCGGTGGTGTCGAAAGTGACCTCGCCGGTAACGCAGTCGGAGAATACGACTTCCATGCTGCCGACCGGTTCGCCGAAGTTGGCGTCCGGATCCTGACCCTGCATGAAGGTAATGCCCTCGAAGGCAAAAACCCGGGCGTCGATCATGTCGTCGTCGATGTCGCCCTGTGCGAACAGCCAGGAGGGATTGCCCTCGTCATCGAAGTGCGCCCAGTAAAGGACGCCGGTCTTTTCGCCGCTGGGCAGTCTGGAGATCGACACGATCAGACCGTGGTTCTGCTGATCCGGTTGACCCCACCAGCCGGTGAAACCGCCGGTGACTTCGAGTGCGTTGGCGCTGAATGCGGAAATGGCGATGGCCGACACCGCCGCCGTTCGGCAAAGCAATCGGGACAGATTCTGGGGATAAGGCATTTTCACTGGATTCACTCCTTGCAATTGGATTTGGCGTCCGTCTTCGAATTCGCGAAGAGGCGTCCACCTTGCGTTTGTGTTCTGGATGAATCCCCCTTGGTTCCGCAACCCTGCGCCAGGGCAGCTCGAAACAGCGGAACCGTGTTCATCATAACGCTGAAGAAGCCTTTTAGTCTATTGATATTGCGATATTTTTTCTCATGAGGTCGCATTCGACGAGTCAAAACGTGATGCCCATTGAATCTGCGATAACCTCCGAGACAACTGGTCGCGAGCATCCTGGCCGGCTGGCCGCACTCCCGGCGGGACGCCCCGGCACCGATCGAAAGCGCCTGGACCACCTGCCTGGTGCAATCAATCTGTCGCTTGCGGACCGTATGCGTAGTCGCCGCCGGCTTCAAGCGCGCGAATGTAGGCCGGTCGCGATTGGAACTTGTGCACGTAGACGGCGATATTCGGGTAATCGGCGCGCGTCACGGTGCCCGCCGAAAGCGCGGCTTCCAGCGGAAAACTCATCTGAATGTCGGCGGCCGAGATTTCGTCGCCGGCAAACCACGGGTGCTCGCCGAGGTAGTCGTTCACCCAGGAAAAGTGCGTCGCGATCTGCGGATTGGTGAACGCGGCATCCACCTGGTCCGCGATCCGGCCGGATATCGGCCGGATGAAGAACGGCACCGGCGGCTGACGCAGTTTGGAGAACACCAGCTTGAGCAGCAGCGGCGGCATCAACGAGCCCTCCGCGTAGTGCATCCAGTAGTTGAAGGTCCAATATCGCGCGTCGTCCACCGGCGGCGCCCACTGCGCATCGCCGTGGGTGCGCGCCAGGTATTCGACGATGGTGGCCGACTCGGCCAGCGTCTGCTTGCCCTCGGTAATGACCGGCGACTTGCCCAGGCGATGCACCTTCCTCAGCTCCGGCGGCGCCAGGTTTGTCTTGGCATCCCGCTTGTAGTGCTTGATTCTGTATTTGCAGCCCAGTTCTTCCAGCAGCCACAGAATGCGCTGCGAGCGGGAATTCTCGAGATGGTGGAGAGTGATCATGTCGGTCTCGGTGTTGAATCGCATCCGATACTCGCATGTCTGGTCTGTCGAAAACAGCTTTTCGGCCACTCCGTCGGCCGATAAAGGCGCCGACAGGCCGATGTCGGTCATGCGCGGTCACAGGGCGCCAACGATCAGCTCGGACGTCCTACCAGTCGATCAACTTGCCGTCCCAGGCAAAGAACCCGCCGCTGTCTTCGGCCGACAAGCCGTCGATGACCCGCAGCAGGTATTCGCAGGTCTGTTCGACCGAAAACAGCTTTTCGGTCGGCACGTTGGCCTGGAAAGGCGCCGACAGGCCGGTGTCGGTCGTGCCAGGGTGCAGGGCGGCGACGATGGCATTCTTGTTGCGTCGGGCGAACTCGATGCCGGCGGTTCGCACGATCTGGTTCAGCGCTGCCTTGGACGCGCGGTAGGCATACCAGCCGCCAAGACGGTTGTCGCTGATGGATCCTACGCGCGCCGAGATGACGGCGAATACGGTCTTGCCTTCGCGCCCCATCAGGGGACGCAGCGCCCTGAGCAGCAGCGCCGGGCCGAACGTGTTGACGGCGAATACCTTTTCCAGCGCGGCCAGATCCAGGTCCTCGAGTTTCTTCTCCGGGCCGAAGCCTTCACCGTGCAGGACGCCGGCGGCGTTGATCACCAGCGACAGCCGGACGCCGCGCGCCTTCAGGTCGCCTGCCAGCGCCTCGATCCGGCAGGGTTCGGTCACGTCCAGGGGAAGGATCGACAATCGATCGCAGTCAAGCGCGGTCAGGGATTCGGCGCTGCCGGGATCGCGGCAGGTTGCGATCACGCTGAATTCGGCGTCGTCTTGCAACAGCGCCTTCACCAGACCGAGGCCTATGCCGCGGCTGGCGCCCTGCACCAGTACTGTAGAGCGAACCGGAAGGGATGCGAGTCTGCGAGGGAAGTCGGGCATTGGAAATCGCGGATGAACTGAGACCCGATGATGCGATCCGGCCGTGATCGCGCCGTGAGCCAGAAATACAATCCGGAGTATTAGTAAGCTACCCTTCAGGCCAGACCTCAAAGCGTACGGGGCAAACCGTGATAGAACCCACCGCAACTTCCGCCGCCTCGCATTCCGGCCCGAGCACAAGCGGGAGCGGCAGGCTTGCGCGCTTTGCCCGGCTCGCCCTCGTCGCGAGCGCCATCGCCGCAACGCTGTCCGGATGCGGCGATTCCGGCAGCATGCCCGCCGAGACCGGCAGTGTCTACCGTCATTCCATGGACGGCGCGCCGAGCACGCTGGACCCGGCCCAGGCCGCCACGATCTATTCCAGCGTGGTCGTGGTCAACGTGTTCGACACCCTTTATCGTTACAAGTACCTGGCCAGACCGTACGAACTGGCGCCGAACCTGGCAATTGACTTTCCCGAGGTCTCGGACGATGGCCTGGCCTATATCTTCCGGATCCGGGACGACGCGCGATTCGGCGACGACCCGGCGTTCCCCGAAGGCACCGGCAGACCGGTCACGGTCCACGACCTGGTCTATTCGCTCAAGCGGCATTTCGACCCGAGCCAGCGTTCGCAGGGCGCATGGTTGTGGTCCGATCGCATCAGGGGACTCGATGCCTGGGGCGAAAACGGCGCCGATTACGACAAACCCGTCGAAGGGCTCGAGGCGGTCGACGACCACACGCTGAAAATCAAGCTGACCAAGCCCTATCCCCAGCTGGTCTACACCCTGGCCACCGGTTTTTCCGCGCTGGTGCCGCGCGAAGCGGTGGAGCACTACGGCCGCGAATTCGGCGTGAAGCCGGTCGGCTCGGGTCCGTACCAACTGGTATCGTTCGACAATACGCTGGCACGCCTCGAGCGCAATCCAAATTTCCGCCGCGAGCCGCTCGACCTGGCCACCGAAGGCTTCGACCCGGTCATGCACGGCGACCTCGGCCTCGCGTCCCTGGACGGCCGGGCCTATCCGTTCACGGAGCGTCTGGAAATTCACTTCATCCAGGAAAACGCGGCGCGCTGGAGTGCTTTTTCCAGCGGCGAAGTCGACAACGTGATGGTACCCAACGAACAGGTCGAATCGGTCCTGTCGAATCGGGATCCGATCGAATTCCGGCCCGCGATCAGCGCGCGATACCACGGCAATGCGGGCCTGGAGGCCGGGTTTGTCTACGCCGGCTTCAACATGGCCGACGAACGCTACGGCCATCATCCGGACCCCGAGCGCGATGTGGCCAATCGTGCGCTTCGCTGTGCCATACGCGACGCGTTCGACTGGCAGGCGCGAAACGACACCTTCTACTACGGCATAGGCAAGATTTTTCCGGGCGTGATTCCGCCGGTGGTGCCCGAATTCGATCCCGACCGGTCCCGCGCGTCGGTGCAAAGCGATCTCGACGGCGCGAAGGCGCTGCTGGCCGAGCACGGCTGGACGCCGGACCGGCTGCCGGAACTCACCTACGGGCTGGTCACGGGGGTGCAGCAGCGCCAGATGTACGCGCAGCTCCGCGGCCAGATGGTCGAACTCGGATTTCCGATGGAAAAGATCCAGGCCGATACGTTCGCCTCGTTCGGCGATTTCTCGCGCGCGATGAAGAACCGCAGGCTCGACCTGTTCTTCCTGGGCTGGACGCTGGACTATCCCGACGCACAGAACACGCTGCAGCTTTTCTATGGCCCCTACGAGACGCCGGGGTCGAACAATTTCAATTATCGCAATCCGGAATTCGACGCGCTTTACGAGCAGGCCGCCACGATGCAGCCCGGCCCCGAGCGCACCGAGCTCTACCGGCGCATGAACGGCATGGTCATCGACGATTGCGTCGCGATCTCGGGCCTGTCGCGCACCCGCATTCATCTATGGAACAAGGACGTCGCCATGCTGCCCGACCGCGAAATCCTCGGCGGTTTCTTCATGCGATTCGTCGATGTCGCCCGATCGAACGGCGGCGGGTAACCGAAACTTCGGGTTTAGGGTTTAGGGATCAAGGGCAAGCGGTTCCGAGCCCCGGAGATTTCAGGACCTGCTGCAGCCAAAGTTGCCGGGGCTTCGGGTTTTCCCTGAACCCTGACCCTTGAACCCTTGACCTCGAACTTCCAGACCCGAAACCCGCCCTCGCCGGCCGCCTATCCCCTATGCTTCGCAATATCGCGCGCCTCCGGGACAGACGAACAATAAATGGAATTCCTGAAATACACCTTGCGCAAGCTCGCCGGGGGCGTTCCGTTGATACTCGGCGTGACGCTGGTGAGCTTCGTGCTGATGGTGTATTTCGGGCCGGACAAGACCTACGAACTGCTTTCGAAGAATCCCACTGCGGAAGAAATCGCCCAGGTACGCGCGCAACTGGGCTACGACCAACCGTTCTGGGTACGCTACGGCACCTATCTGAAAGAACTGGCCACGCTCGACTTCGGCTACTCCGATTCCACCGGCGAACGGGTCGGCGCCATTCTCCAGCGCACCATCCCGGTCTCGCTGCTGCTACTGGCGCCCGGGTTCGTGCTCGGCAACCTGCTGGGCGTCGTGCTCGGCCTGGTTGCGGCCTGGCACCGCGGGGGATGGATCGACAAGGCCATCATGGGCTTCGCCGTGGTCGGCATGTCGATCAGCTTCCTGGTCGTCATCATTGCCTTCCAGGTTTTGTTCGGTGTGGTACTGGGCTGGTTTCCGGTTCGGGGATGGAACGTGCACGACCTGGGCAGCTACCTCCACTACGTGAGCGTGCCGACGCTGGCGTCGGTATTCGTGGCGCTGGGCTACAACACGCGCTTCTTTCGCGCCGTGCTGGTCGAGGAAATGCAGCGCGACCACGTGCGAACCGCGCGCGCGTTCGGCGCCGGCGCGGTGGAGATCCTCTGGAAGAACGTGCTGATGAACGCAATGATCCCGATCGTCACGCGGGTCATGTTCTCGATTCCGCTGGTAGTGGTTTCCGGCAGCCTGCTGATCGAAAGCTACTTCGGCATTCCCGGGGTGGGCAAGGTGACGTTCGACGCAATAACCTCCGGTGACCAACCCATCCTGAAGGCCGTGGTCGGGCTGACCGCCGTGATGTTCGTGCTGATCCTGATCGTCAACGACATTCTCTACCGGGCCTTCGATCCCCGGGTTGCGCTGAAATGAGCCTGCCGACCGCCGACCTGAATCCCGGCGCCGATGCGCGCCTGCAGCCCGCCAGTTCCCCGGCGAGCCACTCGCTGTGGGGCCGCGCGGCGTCACGCTTTGCCGCCGACCGGGCCGCCATGATCGGGCTGGCTATTGTGATGGCCTTCTTCGTCGTCGCGCTGGGCGTATGGCTGGACTGGTGGGGCGGCAACTGGGCCGAAATCACCGGTGGGCAATGGCAGCCGCCGTCGGCCGAACACTGGTTCGGCACCACCATACTGGGCCAGGACATTTTTGCACGGGCGATCTTTTCCACCCGCACCGCGTTCGAAATCGGGCTGGTCGTGGCGATCGCATCGACCCTGCTGGGCGCGGTGTTCGGTGCGCTGTCGGGCTACTTCGCGCAAACGCCCGTCGACGCGGTCATCCTGTGGCTGAAGGGTGTGCTCGATTCGATTCCGTTCTACCTGTTCGTCGCCGCCATCGCGTTCGCCCTCGACGGCAATCCATGGGCGATGCACATCGCAATGATCGCGACCTTCTGGACCACCACGGCGAGGCTGGTGCGCGGCGAGGTCATGAAACTCAAGAACCTCGAATTCGTCGAGGCCGCGCGCGCCATGGGCCTGCATTCGCTGGTCATCATCTTTCGCCACATCGTGCCCAACACGTTCCATATCCTGATGGTGCAGGCCACCATTGTTTTCGTCGCGGCGATCAAGTCGGAAGTGATTCTCAGCTTTCTCGGGCTGGGCGTTTCCGACAGCGTCAGCTGGGGCCTGATGATCGCCGAATCCACCACCGAAGTGATCGCCGGGCATTACATGAACTTCATCGTCGCCTCCAGCTTCCTGTTCACGCTGGTGATGGGCTTCAACCTGTTCTCCGACGGCCTGCAGGACGCGCTGGACCCCAAAAGGTCCGGAAGATGAGGTGGGGCGGACCATGAGCGAGGCATTGCTGGAGGTCGATCGCCTCAGCGTGGACTTCGTCACCGAAGCGGGGATCGTGCGCGCGGTCGACGACGTTTCGTTCTCGATTCGGCCCGGCCGGACGCTGGGCATCGTCGGCGAGTCCGGTTGCGGCAAGTCGGTGACCAGCCTGGCGCTGATGGGCCTGCTGCCGCGGCCGGCCGGAAGCATCGCCTCCGGCGCGGTACGGCTGGGCGGCGTCGAGCTGACCTCGCTGAACGAGCGCGCGCTCAGGCGCATGCGCGGCGCCGAACTCTCGATGATCTTCCAGGAACCCATGACCGCGCTGAACCCGGTCTATACCATCGGCGCCCAGATGAGCGCGGTATTGCGCCGGCACCAAGGGCTGTCGCGGCGCGCGGCGCGAGCGCGCGCGATCGAAATGCTCGAGCGGGTCGGCATCCCGGTGCCGGCCAGGCGCATCGACGAGTATCCGCACGAACTCTCGGGCGGCATGCGTCAGCGGGCCATGATCGCGATGGCGCTGTCGTGCCGTCCGAAGCTGCTGATCGCCGACGAGCCGACCACCGCCCTGGACGTGACCACCCAGGCCCAGGTGCTGGCCCAGATCGCCGAACTGCAGCAGGAACTGGGTACCGCGGTGATCCTGGTCACCCATGACCTGGGCGTGGTGGCCGAGACATGCGACGACGCCCTGGTGATGTACTGCGGCCAGGTGGTCGAGCAGGCGCCTACGTCCGTGCTCTTCGAGACACCCCGGCATCGCTATACCGAGGGGCTTATCGCCGCGATTCCCAAGGTGCGGCCGCAGCGGCTGGCCCGACTGCCGGTGATCCCCGGCACGGTGCCCGACCTTGCCGAACTGCCGCCGGGCTGCCGCTTCGCCCCGCGCTGCGGCTTCGCCGACGAAACCTGCATTCGCCGGCAGCCGGCCCTCGAGACGCGTTGCGAGTCGCGGTTCGCCTGCTTTCATCCGGCCGGCAGACAGGCGCCGCAGGCATGACCGGCACGCTGCTCGAAGTCCGCGATCTGGCGCGCCACTTCCCGGTGCGCGCCGGACTGCTCGGCCGTTCCCGCCGGGTGCTGCGCGCAGTCGACGGCGTCTCGTTCGAACTCGAGCGCGGCAGGACTTTCGGCCTGGTCGGCGAATCCGGCTGCGGCAAGTCCACGCTGGGCCGTGCCGTCCTGCGCCTGCACGAACCCACTTCGGGCCGGGTGGTGCTCGATGGTGTCGACATCACGTCGCTGGATCCGCCGGCACTCAAGCGCCAGCGCAAGCACATGCAGATGATCTTCCAGGATCCCTACGCATCGCTTTCACCGCGCCGTACCGTGGGCCGGATTCTGGACGAACCGCTGGCGCTGCATCGCTTCGGCGACAGGACGCAACGCAGTCGACGCGTTCTGGAACTGCTCGACATCGTGGGTCTGGGCCCGGCGGCGCGGAATCGTTATCCGCACGAATTCTCCGGCGGCCAACGCCAGCGCATCGGAATCGCCCGGGCGCTTGCCGTGGAGCCGAAGCTGATCGTCGCCGACGAGGCGGTCTCGGCGCTGGATGTCTCGGTGCAGTCGCAGATACTGAATCTGCTGGCCGATCTGCAGGCCGAATTCGGCGTGAGCTTCGTATTCATTTCGCACGATCTTGCCGTAGTGCAGCACGTCAGCCACGTCGTCGGCGTGATGTACCTGGGCAAGCTGGTCGAAACCGCGCCGGTCGACCGAATCTACGCCACGCCGGCCCACCCGTATACGCGCGCGCTGCTCGACGCGGTTCCGGTCGCCGACCCCTCGCGACGCGGCAAGCGCCTGGTGCTGTCGGGCGAAGTCCCGTCGCCGCTGGAGCCGCCGCCAGGTTGCCCGTTCCATACCCGGTGCCCGCAGGCAATGCCGGTCTGCCGCAATCGCGTCCCGCGTACAATCGACATCGGGCAGCGCGGGCAGACGCACCGTGTAACCTGTCATCTGCATGATCCGGACATCGACCATTGAACACAAGCTTCCTTGCAAATCTCAGACCCGTTTTCCTGCTGGCCACGGCTTGCGCACTTGGCGCATGTGCCACGGGTCCGCGCGAAATTCGGCTGGAACCGCCGGCGCTGCAGGTCGAAAACCTTCGCATCGAAGACGGCACGGTTCATTTCAGGCTGCTGGTGCACAACCGCAACGACCATGTTCTGTTTCTATCCAGGGCCGCCGTGGCCATGCGCGTCGATGGCACTGAACTGTTCAATGCCGCTTGGCAGCTCGACCTGGACATGGGGCCCCGAGGCCGCGAACTGGTGAGGCTGGACGCGCCCGCCATGCCGTCCGGCGCCGCCATTCTCGAAGCGATCGAGCGCTCCGGTGACGACAGCGTGCCGTTCGAACTGGCCAGCGAAATCGTGATCGATGGCCAACGAGACGCCGAAACCGTCCAACAGGGGTTTCTGCACCCGGTGCCCGGAATGGCCGGCGAGTACCGCTGAGCACGCGCACTCGGAGGATACTGCTGCGCGGCGTATCCGAATGTGTCTCGGGTCACGAATGGGTGCACCGCCAGGGCAATTTGTTTATGCTATCGATCTGATTCTGAATCAGCCGGATCGCGGGCAGGGTTCAACGCGTCGGCACGATTCAGCCTTGCAACCGCTCCCGGGAGCTGATTTATGACCATGCGCATCGTATTGGACCTGTCCGAGAACGATCTCCAACATTTCCGCAAGCTGGCCCAGAAGGCCATGGATGCCTCGCAGAAGGCCTCTCCCGAGCAGATCATTGCCGGGGCCCACGAACTCCTCAAGGAAGTCGAGGACAGCGATGCTTCCGACTTCATCCGCGAGCGTCTGAACCAGATCAGGGTGCTCACCGACATGCTCGCAGATGAAGGCTGGGGGATGCAGGACGTGGGACGCAAACGCGTGCTGACCGCGCTGGCCTACTTCAACCAGCCCGAGGATCTGATTCCCGACCACTTGCCGGGCATCGGATTCCTGGACGACGCCATCATGGTCGAGCTGCTGAGCCGCGAGCTCAAGCCCGAGATCGAAGCCTACAAGGATTTCGTGCAGTATCGCGAAACCGAAGCGCGTCGTCTCGGCAAGGAACCGGCCGAACTCAACCGCAGCGACTATCTCATGGCGCGCGAGCAGGCGCTTCTTTCGCGCATGCGCCGGCGTCGCCGCACCGGCCGCGGTGGTCGCGGCGGCGCCAAGTCACCGTTCTCGCTGTTCTGAGCTTCGCGCCGAGATTTCAATCCGCCATCCCGCGACCCGCGCTGCCGGCAGCCTCTGCCGGCAGCTGCATTTCGACGTGCGCAATGCCATCTTCCTCGTACGGCGCCGAGTCCACCGCAAATCCCAATTCGCAGTAGAAACGCTCGAGGTAACACTGGGCGGAAATCCGGATCGGACAGCCCGGATGACGCTCGCCGATCACGTCGATGGCGCGTCGCATGAGTTCGCGTCCCAGCCCGCTGCGACGGCCGGCCAGGCTGGTCAGCACCCGACCGATCGAAGGTTGCTCGAAGCGTGTGCCGGGCGGCAGGATGCGGGCATAGGCGACCACCGAACCGTCGTCGCCCCAGCCAACCAGGTGCAGGGCGAGATCATCCAGTCCGTCGAGGTCCTGGTAAGGGCAATCCTGCTCGACCACGAACACCGCAATGCGTGCGGCCAGCACTGCATACAATTGCCGGAGATCAAGTTGGTCGAATGCATGCAGCCGCCATTCCAGCGGTGCCGGGCTCACGCCATAGTGCCCCGGCTCATGCTCTGATGCGTTTGAGCGATCCGTTGCCTTGCGATTCATGTTGCCTGCATTTTCGATTCGAGTTTTCAATCTGGATACCGAATGAACGACGCCTTCAATCATATCCGCCTCGTCGCCGGTTTTGAGATTCGCCCGCCGACCGGGGACTGCCGCTTCGTACTCGAACGCGACGAAAGCCAGAGACTGGGCGGACTGGTGGCCGAAGACTTGTCCCGATGCGTGCCCGACGTCACTTCCGGGCATCTGGTGACAGGTCCGGCCTTGCTCGAGCCGGGCCAGATCATCAGCCCGGCCCATGCCCCGTGGCAAGCGATGGCCCGGGTGGCCGGGCTGGACGCGAACCCGGAACCGAGCCGGGATGCAGGCATCACGTCGATCGGTGCCAACGTCGGTCAACTGGCGCACGCGCCGCTGATGCCCTACTGGTCGCCGCCGCGCGGCTTGTTCGTCTGTCTGCCGATCCTGCTGGCGGCCGAAGCTGCAGCACTCGGCCCGCTCCGCTCCAGGCTGGAACAGACCCTGTTCGAGACCGGCGGCCTGCGGCCGCCGGCAATGGGAACGCTGGCCGAAATCACCGGGCTGGACCCGGTCCACGGCCAGCTGATGACCCGGGCCGATCTCATGGCGCTGCTCAAGGTGCAACTCGCCGGGGCCGGGCTCGATCCATTCTGGCCGCCGGTAGAGCACGCGCTGCTGGAGCCGCAGCGTGAAGCCAGGCTGGCGCTGCCCGGGGGACTGGCGGCCGACTGGAATGTTGCCGAAGGCGGCTGGGAACTGGAATTCGTTCCGCTCCACCTGGGCCGGACGGACGGGGGCGAATACGCGCTTTGGCTCCGGGCGTTGCGCCAGACCGCGGCGCTGCTGGAAGCGCACCTGGTTCGCTGGCGCGCGACCAGCCGGCACGCGAGTGTGGAAATCGAGCACCAGGGCCGCTGGGCGCGCTGCGACCTGGGCCCGGCCGACACCGGGGACCGGGGCTGGATGGTCGAGCACCCGGACGTCGGATTGGTGGCCTGCACAGCGACAATCAATGGCCGATACCGGGCTTACTACCCGCTGGACCCGGCAGCTCTGGACGAGCTCCGCGATGCGCTGCACGCTTGCGGCGTGGCCGATTTCTACCGGTCCGACGACACCGGGCTGCTCCAGCCGCGCTGACGCCGGCGTCGCCGCGCCGTCCGGGGCGCACGATGAAAATGCGCTCTGCAACGGCAACGGCGAGCGGCAGGGCGACGACGCCATGGACGACGGTGGAATTGGGCACAATAACGGTTGGTTGGACAGCGCGAGGACGACGACGATGAAGATCTTGATTCTGGGCGGCTCGGGGTTTGTCGGCAGCCACCTGGTGCGCCGATTGAGCCGCGAAGGCCATTCGATCACCGTGATCAGCCGTTATCCGAATGCCGCGAAGCACCTGGAAATCGTGCCGCGGGTCAGGATTCGCGTTTTCGACCCCTACGACATCGAGCGCCTCGCCGATGCGCTTTCGGGCCACGACGCCATGATCAACCTGGTCGGCATCCTCAACGAATCCGGCCGCGACGGTTCGGGATTTCGCAAGGCCCACGTCGAGCTTGTCGAAATTGCCGTCGCGGCCTGCAACAAGGCCGGCATCCAGCGGATCATCCAGATGAGCGCGCTGAACGCCGGCAAGGGAGAGAGCCACTACCTTCGCACCCGCGGCGAGGGAGAGCAGCGCGTTCGGACCTCCGGTCTGCACTGGACGATCTTCCGTCCGTCGACCATCTTCGGCCCGGATGACAGCTTCCTCAACCGGTTCGCCGGGCTGCTGGCGATCTCGCCGGTGCTTCCGCTGGCCCGTCCGGACGCGAAGTTCGCGCCGGTCTACATCGGCGACGTGGTCGATGCGTTCGTACGCGCGCTGGACGGTCGTGAGCATGTCGGCGAAAGCTATGAGCTCTGCGGTGCCGAGACCTGGGCTCTGCGCGACATCGTCGAATGGATAGCCGAACAGCGTGGCATGCGCCGCTGGATCGTCGGCCTGCCCGACGCGCTGGGCCGCCTGCAGGGGCGCGTGTTCGACATCGTGCCCGGCAAGCCTTTCTCGTCGGACAATTTCAAGTCGCTGCTGCTCGACAGCACGTGCAGCGAAGACGGCTTCGACCGGCTGGGCATTTCCCCGTGGCCGATGAGCGAGAAGGCGCCGGAATGGCTGGGCGAAGGGCACCAGGGCCGCCTGGGTCGCTTCCGCGAAGGCCGCCGGAGTTAGGCCTGGACAGGATGCAGTCACCGATGCCACTCGCTTCAACCGAGACAGGGCCGGGGTGATGCCCGAGTGGGGCCGGGACGCGCGACTGGCGGGCCTGCAGGTCTATCGGGTCGGCGGCGCGATTCGCGACGAACTTCTCGGCCTGACGCCATCGGAACAGGACTTCGTGGTGGTCGGCGCCACCCCCGAACAGATGGGCGAACGCGGCTTCCGGCCGGTGGGCCGCGATTTTCCGGTTTTCCTGCATCCCGACACACACGAAGAATTTGCCCTGGCAAGGACCGAGCGCAAGTCGGGTCCCGGCTACCGGGGTTTCGAATTTCACACCGGCCCCGAGGTTTCACTGGCCGATGATCTGGCGCGCCGGGACTTGACGATAAATGCCATTGCCGAGGATCGCAGCGGACGCCTTGCAGACCCCTTCGGCGGACGCGAAGACCTGGCGCAGAAAACCTTGCGTCACGTCTCCGATGCGTTCATCGAGGATCCCGTTCGGCTCTTGCGACTGGCAAGGTTCGCGACCCGGTTCGAAGATTTCAGCATCGCGCCGGATACCCTGGCGCTGTGCCGACAGCTGGTTGCCTCGGGCGAAGTCGATCACCTTGTGCCCGAGCGCGTCTGGCAGGAAATGTCGCGGGCCCTCATGCACGCTCGGCCATCACGCTTCTTCCATATTCTGCGCGAAACCGGCGCGCTGGCCCGCATCCTGCCGGAGCTCGACGCGCTATGGGGCGTGCCCCAGGTGCCCGAGTTCCATCCCGAGATCGATACCGGCGAACACGTAATGCTGGTGCTCGACCAGGCCGCGCGCATGGGGTCCGGACTGGATGTCCGGTTCGCCTGCCTGGTCCACGACCTGGGCAAGGCGTTGACGCCAACCGAACGACTGCCCACACATCATGGACACGAGAAGGCCGGACTGGCACCGGTTGCCGAAGTCTGCCGGCGCCTGAAGGTGCCGAACGAAATCCGCGACCTTGCGTTACTGGTATGCGAGTTCCATCTGATCTGCCATCGTGCCGCCGAACTCAAGCCCGGCACGGTGATGCGGCTTTTCAAGCGGGCCGACGCACTGCGTCGACCCCAGCGCTTCGAGCACTTCCTTCAAGCCTGCGAAGCCGACAAGCGCGGACGCAAGGGCCGCGCAGACCGACCTTACCCGGCCGCCGATCTGCTGCGTCGGGCCCGCAGCGCGGCGGCCGCGACGACCGCCGCCCCGCTTCGAAAACAAGGACTCGCCGGCAAGGCATTGGGTGAAGCCTTGGAACAGGCACGAATCCAGGCCGTTGGGTCGGTTCTGAACGAAAGCTGATCAACCAGATGCCGGCTCGAGCTCGAACCGGCACGCCTGCGGCGCGCTTGGTCGCTGAAGCAGATAGCCCTGGGCCAGGTCGCATCGATGTTGGGCGAGAAACTTCAGCTGCGAGGACGACTCGACGCCCTCGGCAACCACCTCCAGCCCCAGCCGGTGACCGAGATCTATCATTGCAGCGACCAGTTCGCGCTGCCGATCGTCGCGCAGAACACCCTTGAGGAAAGCGCGGTCGAGCTTGATTCGATCGACCGGCAATTTGATCAGGTTCGCCAGGCTGCTGTAGCCGGTCCCGAAATCGTCCAGTGCGACGCGGATACGGGCCGCGTGCAGTGCCTCGATCTGGCGGACTGCATGCGGCAGGTCGCGCAGCGCGGTGTTTTCGGTAATCTCCAGATCCAGCTGGTCGGGCGACACGCCGAACTGGGCACACGACTCGACAACCTCATCGACAAGGTCGTCGTGCTGAAAGCGGCGGGCGCTGACGTTCACCGCGACCTTGAGCCCCGACCGTCCCTGACGCCCCCAATCGGCAAGTTGCTCCAGCGCCGACTCGAGCGCGAACGATTCCAGCGCGTCCAGAATGCCGATGCTGGCCGCCTGGTCCAGAAAAGCCGACGGCCGCAGAATGCCGCGGACCGGATGGCGCCAGCGAAGCAGCGCCTCGAAGCCCACCACGCGCTCTTCGAGCACCGCCACGATCGGCTGGTAATGCATCTCGAACTGGCTCTCGGCAAGCCCGCGCCGCAGTTCGCTTTCGAAACGCAGCGTGGCCTCGACTTCACCGTGCTCGCTTTGTTCGATATTCTGGAACAGCGTCACATCGCGTCCGATCTGGGCCGACTGCACCAGCGCATGCTGGCTGTGCTGCAACAGCAACCTGGGCTCTTGCGCATCGTCGGGGTAGACGCTGACGCCGGCGCAGAACGTGACGAAAATTTCCTGGTCTTCGAGCCTGACCGGACGAATCGCGCTGCCCAGCAGCGCCTCGGTCCAGGTGCGGATTCTGTCGGCATCGTCCAGCGTCGGCCGAACGATCACAAGGTCGCGATCGCTGACGCGCCCCAGGGCGCAGCGCTTGCTGATCGACTCGTGAATCCGCTCCGACACTTCGCGCACGATGCCCTCGGTCCGTTGCCAACCCAGCGCCCGGTTCAGCATCGTGAAACGGTTGATGCCAAGCGATATCACGGCAATTCGGCCCGGAGCGGTTCGCTCGATCATCTCGCCGATCTGCTCGATCAGCATCTGCCGATTCGGCAGACCGGTGGTGGGGTCATGCAGGCGCGCGTGTTCCAGCTCCGAGTGCGCCCTGCGGGTGCGCTGCTGCTGAAGCTCCAGCAGCCAGACGACGATGCCCAGCCCGATCACCGACTGGAACAGGAAATCGAACAGTCCGACATAGCTGAAATAAAATGGCGGCGGATACCCGGCGCGAATCACCAGGTTGATGCCGACCACGTGCAACATCTGCAGACCGAACAGACAGAAACCGATCGCGCCAATGCGCGCGCCCACCAGCATCGTGTGGCGCTGCGCGCGCCATAGCAATACGCCGGCGCCAAGAAACGCCAGCCCCGTCAGCAGGTAACGAAGCTCGACCCTGACCAGATTCCGCAAATCTGCGCTGTCTGGATCGAACGAGCCGAGCATGGCCGACAGGATGCCCAGGATTGCTGCGCCGCCGACCAGGGCGAGTTCCACCCGACGCCGCACGACTTTCTGTCGTGTCGCTTCCCACGTGCCGATCATCAACCAGACCACGTGCGGGTAGGCGGCGCCGAGCGAAATGCCGGAACACAGAAAGCGCGCGAACTGGAATCCCGACCCGGCCCAGTAAAGCGCCAGCGCTCCGGCCGAGGCGCCCAGATAGATTGCAAGTGCAAGTGCACTGCAGGCCCAATGATGCAGAAATGCATGGCGAAAGGTTTTGAAAAAGTACATCAGCAAGCCGGCCAGCACCATCGCGGCCGCGCTTTGCATGATCTGTATAGCGATCACGATTTCCGCCGGATGAACTTCCACGCCCGGGAGACTCGCCTGTTGTCAAGGTCCCGAGCATACACCGGGGGCCGCGAATAATCATCTTTTGGTCGCGCGTCTCGCGCAGACAGATCGTCTGCTGCGTATCAGCCGTCGCGGCCGTGAATGCGGTAATCGAGACGCAGCCAGAAAGCGGCGCCCAACGCCCGGTAGGTGCCGAGGTCGGTATTGGCTTCGTCGGCATTGGCGAAGAAAGGCGGCTCGATATCGGTCAGGTTCTCCACGCCGGCCGAAAGCCGCCAGCGCGGGCCAGGATTCCACTCGGCGACCAGATCATGGTAGAGAACCGGGCCGGCGCGGTTGACGGTGCCGGGGAAGACCTCGTCGCCGCGCTCGCGCACCACACCGATCCAGTGCGCCTGGTAACCCAGCGTCCAGCGTCCCCGCGTCCAGTCGAGCCTGTACTGCGCGCGCCACTCGGGAATGGCACCGAAACTGTCCTGATCGAAGCCGCCGGCGCCGAACAGCGGATCGGCGCCGTCAAAGGCAACCAGTTCCCGGTCGATGACATAACTGACCATCAGGCGATGATCGAACGTGGCTGCGGAACCGGCCACTTGCCAGTCCAGCGCCACATCGACGCCTCGAGCGGTTTCCCGCGCAATGTTCTGCAACCTGGCTTCGACCGCTCCAATGGCGCCGCCGGACTCGCGATCTATGGCATCGCAAAAGGGCGCGGCGCCGGTTTCAAGGCACTGCTCGAGTATGGTATTGGCGCCAAGCGCTGCGATGCCGTCGGTGATTTCGATGTCGTAATAGTCGACGGCCAGATTGAAACCGCGCAACGCCGGCGGTTGCCAACTCAGGCCGAGAGTCAGGATATCCGAGCGCTCCGGCGACAGCGATGGATTGCCGCCGGAAAGCTCGGGCGTTTCCTCGCCGCTTTGGGTAAAGCTGCCGTCGGCCGGCACGCCCTGGTCGATGCAGCGGCCGATCCCGACCGGATCGAGCACGCTGAAGTCGCTGCATGGGTCCATCACGATCGGATTGGACTGGCTTTGCGCGCCGAACAACTCACCGATGTTGGGCGCGCGGAAGGCTTCGGACCATGCACCGCGCAAGCTCAAGGCTGCGACCGGCTGCCAGCCGAGACCGACTTCGAATATCGATTCGGTACCGAAATTCGAGAAATCCACCAGGCGCGCCCCGAGGTCAAGGTCCATGCTTCGCGCCAGGCGCGCCCCGGCGAGCAGGGGCACGCCGAACTCAACGTAGACCTCCCGACTGTCGAAATCGCCGCGCGTCAAGTCGCGGGCGTTGCCGGTGGTGTTGCCGGCGCGCGTCTGCGCATCGGGCCGGTCGACGCCGCGCTCCTCGCGCCACTCGAAGCCAGTGGCCGCGGCCACCGGTCCCGCAGGCGCCGTGAACAGGTCGCCGGTGATATTGAAATCGAATACAGTCTGTTCGTTGAAACCGAAATCGTCGAGCTGCGTGCCGACGAAATCCAGCATTTCGGGTGTAATGCTGCCGGGTCCGCCGAACAGGTTAAGGGGCACGCAGCCGGACACCGGCGATTCGGGCGTCCCGCACACCGCTTGCCCCGCAGAATTTCGGAACGACGGTCCGAGGGCTGTGCGCAGCCGGTCGTCGAGCAAATCGCCGGTCTTGCGCTGATCGGTCTCGTTGCGGCCGTGAATGACTGCGGCATCCCAGAACCAGGCGCCCGCCTGACCGTCCGCGCCAAGCACGAAACGCCAGGCATCGTTGTCCTGGCTGAACGTACGCGGGCCAGCTTCAACCAGCCGGCGACGCACGTCGGTCAGCGTTTCGTCGAAAGGATTGAACACATTGGCTGGGTCGACCACCACGCCTTGCTCGCGTGTCGTGAACAACGGCAGCGGCGCCAGCTGCTGGCTGGATCGTCGGCGATGCACGAAGGCTTCGGCGTGCATTCTCAGACCCTGCGAGAGCCAAAAATGGCCTCGGCCGAATGCGGTCAGCCGTTCCGAGGCCTGCAGCAGGTCCTCGAACGGGTTGAAATTGAAACGATCGGTATCGGGCCCGGCATCGATAAACGGGCGAAAGTCGTCCGGCGTCGTCCCGTCCCGCCCGTCGATGAGCGTAAACCGCCCCGCGGAGGTCCTGAACTGTCCCGACGGCGGCGCCGACGATCCGTCGAACACGATCCGGTTTTCCGGGCCGGCAAAAGACAGCCGCTGGCGCGAAAATCCGCGCTCGCCCTTGCTTACCGACGGCTGATCGGTGTAGTCGATGCCCGCGACGAAGCCGCCGCGCTCGAACGTGTGGCCGCCGAACGCGCTGAACGTGAACGTTTCGGCATCCGCCCGACTCGTCACCCGCGCCTGGCCGGAAATCTCGACACCGTCGAAAGCATCGCGCGTAATGATGTTGATGACGCCGGCCAGCGCATCGGCGCCGTATTCGACCGAAGCACCCGACTTGAAGACCTCGATACGCTCGACCATTGCCATCGGAATCATGCCGAGATCCACGATCCCGCTGGCACCGTTGCCACCGGGCACGAACCTGCGCCCGTTGACCAGGATCAATGTTCGCTCAGGTCCGAGACCGCGCAACTCGACCGTTTCGATGCCGCGCGAAAGACCCCCGCCTTCGCCGCGCCTGCTGGTCTGGGTACTCAGCGGAGACCCACTGGTAAAGGTCAGCTGCTGCAGGAAATCGCCCAATCTGTGCTCACCGCTGGCGGTCAGTTCGTCGCGGGATATCAGGGTCAGCGGCCAGGCCCGGGCGCCGAAGAATCCGCGCAGGCGCGACCCGGTCACGGCCACCGGCGCGAGTTCGCGGGCGGTCTCCGGATCGCTTTCCGGGACGTCTTGTGCCTGAGCAAGGCCCGGTGAAGGTACTGCGCAGAAAAGAAGGAGCGTACAGGCCAGCGCACCGGCCCGAAATATCGTCGCATTCATCATCAATGCCGGAAATGGCGTCGTCCGGTGAACACCATGGCGATCCCGTGCCGATTGGCGGCATCGATCACCTCGTCGTCGCGCCTCGATCCGCCGGGCTGGATGACCGCTCGGATACCAGCGGCAGCAGCGGTTTCAACGCCGTCGGCGAACGGGAAGAATGCATCCGAGGCCATGCAGGCGCCGGCCAGGTCCAGCTTCTGATCAGCAGCCTTGAGCACGGCAATACGCGACGCGTCCACCCGACTCATCTGACCGGCGCCGATCCCGAGCGTGGCGCCATCGCGAACCATCACGATCGCATTGGAGCGCACCATCGCCACGCAGGCCCAGGCGAATTCCAGATCCCCCCACTCACCTTCGTCCGGGGCTCGCTCGGTCACCACTTCGAAGCTTTCACGTCCGGGGCGCAGTGTATCCGGGACCTGGGCCAACCAGCCGCCGTCGATGCGGCGCAGATTGAATTCGGTACCGGATGATTGTTGCGGTCGAGGCGGCGCGAGCAGGCGCAGGTTTTTCCTGCCAGCCAGCGCCTGGCGCGCGCCGGGTTCGAAATCCGGCGCTATCACCACCTCGACAAACTGGCCGGCGAGAGCTTCGGCGGTTTCCGTATCCAGTGAACGGTTGAATGCCACGATGCCGCCGAACGCCGAAGTCGGGTCGCATGCCAGCGCCTTGCGATACGCCTGCAGAGGCGAATCGGCGCGGGCGGCGCCGCAGGGATTGGTGTGCTTGATGATGCAGCAGGCAGGGGCGTCGCCCAGCGAACTCACTCCGCTCCAGGCCGCATCGGCATCGAGCAGGTTGTTGTAGGAAAGCGGCTTGCCCTGCAGCGGTCTGGCGCCGGCAAGCCCGGAAGGTCCGGCGCCGCGCTCGGCGTAAAGGCCGGCCGGCTGATGAGGATTCTCGCCATAACGCAGGGTCTGCACTCGATCCAGCGCCAGGCCGAGTCTTGACGGAAGGTGATCATCAGCGCCATGGCCGGACAGCCACTGGGAGATTTGTCCATCGTAGTTGGCCGTGTGCCCGAACGCACGCGCGGCCAGCGCCAGTCGATCATCGTGATCCGGAGCGGCAGGCAGGCCTTCGATCACTTTCTGATAATCGTCGGGGTTGCAAATCACGGTCACACGATCATGATTCTTGGCCGCCGACCGCAGCATTGCCGGGCCGCCGATGTCGATATTCTCGATGGCTTGGTCGGGTGGACAATCCGGGCGGGCCACCGTTTCGACGAACGGGTACAGGTTGACCACGACCAGGTCGATGGGCGGCAGGTCATGCTCACGGGCCGTGTCATCGTCGATGCCCGCGCGCGCCAGAATTCCGGCGTGAATCCGGGGGTGAAGCGTCTTGACGCGCCCCCCCATGATTTCGGGAAAACCGGTGAAATCGGCAACCTCGACAACCGCAATCCCGCTGTCTCGCAGAAGCCGCGCCGACCCGCCGGTCGACAGGATTTCCACGCCGTGACCGTCGAGCGCTCGTGCCAGCTCGACCAGGCCGCGCTTGTCTGAAACGCTGAGCAGCGCTCGCCGGATTCCCACTGGACGGGCAGTCATAGGCCGTATCGACGAATTCGGTTGCGCAATGTCGAGCGGGTCATGCCGAGGATCGCTGCGGCCCTGGACTGATTGCCGCCGGTGTGCTTCAAAACAGTGACGATGAGAGGCACCTCCACCTCGCGCATGATGCGATCATGAAGATTGTCCGGCGGCGTGTTCCCCATGTCTTGCAGGTATTGCGCCACCGCACTCGAGACGACATCCTTCAGGCAGGTTCTGGGCGCTTCGGATTCCAGATCAGACATTGCATGAACCAAAGATTGACCGAGGCGCGCCGCAATTTCATGCGTCGCGCCATGTCGCGAAAAGAAATACTACACACGGGAATTTAGCACATCGGAGGCGCTTTGCCTGAATGGATTCCGGGCCTGCCTCGAGGAATCCCTGATTGCATACCCGCGGGGTGCGCGTCAGCCCGGGTCCGCTCAAGGAGCCTGTGAATAAAACCTCATGCTGAACCCCGACGGCCGTGACGACTCAACCGAGACCTCCAGCACTATCGGCAGTCGCAGACCGGGGGCAAATCCGTCGCCCTGGTTCGTCTCGGCGGCAAGATAGTCATTGGGCGACAGACGCTTTTGCGCAACCGTCTGCTGGCTGGCATCGAACAGCCTGAGTTCGATATTAGGCCATGCGACGCTTCGGTCGGAGCGGTTGACCAGCACCGCGCTGATCACAACGGCGTCGTTGAGCGAAGGGTGCGCGTGCATGTCGCGCGAAATGAGTTGTATGGCGTCCTGGACCGCAATCGGGTCGGCCTGCCCCAAGCCCAGCATTTCCGGATCGAGCCGCCAGCGTTGCGGGCCTGCCAGTTGCAGCGCCAGCAAAGCGACCAGCAGCACGGCCAGTGCCGGCCAGATCAAGCGCACCCAGGCAGGTGCGGGTTCGGGTTCGATATCCAGACGCAGGACCGGTCCGCGGTGATCGACCGCATCGTCATCGACATCGGCTGGTCGGGATGAATCGAGAATCTGTTCCTGTTCCACGTGCGGCTGCAGCATTGGCGGCATCCCGCTGGGCGAGATCGGCTGGATCGAACCATCGGGGAACGCGGGATAGAGGCACGCGAGACCATTCAAAGTGCGACCGCAGCTGCCGCAACGCACCATGCCGCCGGCCTGAGCGAGGGAAACGTAGTCCAGCGGAAGCACCGCCTGACAGTGCTCGCAGCGGGTGAAGGCCCGGGTTGCGGCGGAGTTGAGACTCTTTTTCTGCATCGAAGGAGGACTATCCGGATCCAGTCAATCGCCGATGGCGTTCGAGTTCCGCCTCCAGTTCCTCGTCCAGCGCAACCAGGCGCGCTTCGATCTCGTCCAGCCGTCGGGTCAGTTCCCGGATGCCGGCGCGGGCATCCGAAATGCGCGTGACCAGGTGGCCGGGCACTGCCTTGCCGCGTCGCTCGAGCTCTGCCGCCTGCTCCACCGTATCGGCAAATCGACCACGGCTCTGCTCAAGCAGGGATTCGACCGAGTCGCGCTCGGAAAGCACTGTTTCACGTCGACTCGAAATCGTCCGACGCACGTCGTCTTCGGTGGGATAGGCGGCCAGGAAAAGCCGATCCCGCTGGACCTGGATTCGCGCTTTTTCGGCCTGTTCGCGCTGACGCGCCTGTTCAGCCCGCAAGATTTCGAGTTCTTCGGCCGTCTTGACCCGTTCGGCAACACGCCCGTCGCTTGTCAGTCGGTCATGCGCCTTGCCGGCCTGCTCGGGCGGCAGAGCCTGGCTGTAATGCACGTCGCCGTTCTCGTCGACCCATTTGTAGACGTCCTGGGCAAAGGCAGAATTTGCCAGTAGGCAGAGAATGAAAATTGAAAGGCTCTTCATGAAATAACCGGTCACGCTCCGTAGCGCGTGCGATATTGAAGCATAGCAGACAGCGATTCGGCACTCGACCCGCCATCCTTCAGCGCCGATATCAGATCGTCCAGGTCCGCGACCGCGACGACCGAAATCCCGCTTTCAACTATTTCCGACCTTGCCGACCCCTGACCGGTTCCCCGCTCCTTGCGGTCGAGGCCAACCACCAGCGTACTGACCCTGGCGCCGGCGCTTTCGATCAACTGCCGGGCCGCGGTAAACGCTGTCCCGGCGGAGATGACGTCATCGACCACCAGCACCCTTCCGGCCACCGGCGCCCCGACCAGGCGGCCGCCCTCGCCGTGATCCTTGGCCTCCTTGCGGTCGTAGGCCACCGGCACGTTTATGCCGTGCCGCCTGTAGAGACTGACCGCGACGCTGGTCGCCAGCGGAATGCCCTTGTAGGCCGGCCCGAAGACCAGGTCGAATTCGAGGCCGGACTCGACCATTGCAGCAACAATCGCATCGGCGTAGCAATCGGCCACCGAGGCAATGAGTCGCCCGTCGCAGAAGGCGCCTGCGTTGAAGAAATAAGGGCTCACCCGACCCGATTTCAGCTCGAAGCGGCCAAGCTTGAGCGCTCCCGCCGAACGCGCCAGCTCGATGAATTCGCGTGTCCAGTTGTTCAT
>CAYYZR010000003.1:0-48747 GCA_964476005.1 uncultured Halomonas sp. | reverse complement strand
TGTCGATGCCGCGCTGCACGCAGTCCTTCATCGCCTGCCAGATCCGGAACAGGCCTTCGCGAATCTCGGACTCGTCGCGCCAGGCCTGCTCATTGGCCATCATCAGTTCGCCGATGCGAAGCTCGTGGCGGTGGCAGATGCTCAAGAGTTCGTCGCCGGACGAAAACGGATAGGGCACCGGCGTCTTGTCGGCCACGATGCGATCGGCTGCGGCCTCGTCGGGATTGACCACGAACCCGCCGCCGACCGAGTAGTACTCGCGCTTGAGCAGCAATTGGTCGTCGTCGTCCAGCGCCGCGAACCGCATACCGTTGGAGTGGTACGGCAGCGTCTGGCGTTTGTGGAATGTCATGTCGCGCCGCAGATCGATGGCCAGTTCGCGCCTGCCCAGCAGCGAAACCCGGCCGCTGGAATAAATCTCGGTGATCCGCCGGCCGATGTGATCCGGGTCGATCGCGTCGGGCATGTACCCCTCCAGCCCCAGCAGCACCGCCTTGTCGGTGCCGTGACCGCGTCCGGTGTGGCCCAGCGAGCCGAAAAGCTCCAGCTTGAGTTTGTCGACGCGCTCGAGCAGGTTGTCTCGCTCGATGGCACGCGCGAACAGACAGGCCGCACGCATCGGGCCCACCGTGTGGGAGCTTGACGGCCCGATACCGATCTTGAACAGGTCGAAAACGCTGACGGCCATGGTGAATCACGCGCTCGGTCGGATGATGGTCGAGGATTATGCAACGAGTAGCCAGAAGCTGCCGCCTCTCCGATCAGACGGCAGATCCGGGCCGGGGTTCCGCAAGCCCGCCGATCAGCCGCTCGGGGAACGACGTCCGGTTCGGCGGCGGCATTCGAAAACCGTCCGATTTCCGTCATAATGTCGGACTAGCGAATGTTAACCGGAAGGAATTCGATGGGATTGTTGTTCTACACCCGAGAGCCGTGCGAGCTCTGCGAGAAAGCCTACAAGCTGATTACCGTCGGCGGCCTGGCCGACCAGGTCGAGATCGTCAATATCGACGACGATCTCGAGTTGATTCAGCGCTATGGCGACCAGATTCCGGTCGTGCGCAATGAGGACACCGGCGAGAAGATCACCTGGCCGTTCACTGCCTCCCAGGTTCGTGAACTGGCCGGTCTCGACTGATGCAGCGATCGATGCATGAAACGGAGTGCGGCCGATGAGCGTGACGTCCGCGCTGATGCGCATCGAGCCGGAGCAACTCCAGTACGCGCTGATCTCGGGCATCGCGAACGTCCAGTCGCGGCGCGATCTGCTCAACCGCATCAACGTGTTTCCGGTGCCCGACGGCGATACCGGTACCAACCTGATGTTTACCCTCAACAGCGTCGGGCAGCGGCTCAGGTCAAGCCGACGCACGCGCGTGGCGCAACTGCTCGACGAGGTGGCCGATGCGGCGCTTGACGGCGCACGGGGCAACTCCGGGGCCATCATGGCGCAGTATTTTCACGGCATCAGCGAAAGTTGCCGTCATTGCAGCGAGCTCGACGCGCGCCAGCTTGCCGCAGCCTCCAAGGCCGGTGCGGCGGCGGCCTGGTCGGCCATGTCCAGGCCGGTGGCCGGCACCATGCCCACGGTGCTCGAAGACTTCGGCGACGCGATGGTCGAGGGCGTGGAACAGGGGGTTCGGGATATTCGCAAGCTGTTCAACCTTGCGCGCAAGGCGGCGCACAAGTCGTTGGCGACCACCCCGGAGAAGCTCGCGGTGCTGCGCGAAGCCGGCGTGGTCGATGCCGGCGGCCAGGGTTTCGTGGATCTGCTCGACGGCATCTGGCGCTACATTCGAAGCGGCAAGCTGCCGGCCGGCGGACAAGTGCCGCTGGAAGACCCGGGTGAACAGCTCGCGCACACCGGCGAGGCGCCGACCGAACATCGTTACTGCACCGAGTGCCTGATCGCCGGAGACCGGATCGAGGCGACGGCGCTGCGTGAATCGCTGGACGCGCTGGACGCCAGCTCGCTGGTGGTCGCCGGTGGCGGTCGCAGGGCCCGGGTGCATATTCACACCGATCGCCCCGGCGAAGTATTCAGGATCTGCGCCGATTTCGGCGAGATCAAGCAGCAGAAAGCCGACGACATGACCCGCCAGCACGGCCTCATCAATCAGCGCGGGCGGATTGCGGTGGTCACCGATTCGGCTGCGGACCTGCCGGCCGACGAGATCGACCGCCTGGCCATTCACGTGGTGCCGCTGAGACTGTTCTTCGGCGACGAGGAGTTTCTCGACAAGCTCTCGATTCAGCCGTCCGCGTTCTATGCGCGGCTGGCCGAGTCCGACGTGCATCCGCAGACCTCGCAGCCGCCGCCACGCGATTTCCGCCGCCAGTTCGAACTGCTGACGAGCCATGGCCACGAAGTGCTGGCGATTCCGATCTCGAGCAAGCTCAGCGGCACCTGCCAGGCCGCCGAGCAGACGGCGGGCCGCATGCACGACCAGCCGGTGACGGTTTTCGACTCGCTCAATGCCGCCTGCGGACAGGCATTGCTGACGCTTTTCGCGGCCGAGGCGGCGGCCAATCGGTGGCCGATGGATAAAATTCTGGGTGCACTCGAGGACCTGGTGCCCAGGACCCGCACCTTCGCCCTGGCCCGGGATCTCTCCTGGGGCGTCAAGGGCGGCCGGGTCAAGCCGTGGATGCACTGGCTGGCGCGCAAGCTTCGCTTGAACCCGGTGCTGGCCAATACCGTGGACGGTCACCTGACCGCCCGGGGGGTCGTCCGGGGCCGTGCCGGGGCGGTGCCGCGGTTCGCGCGCTATCTGGCCCGCCGCATGGACCGCGGGGCGACCTACCGGATCCTGATCAGCCATACCGACGCCGAGGCCGACGCCAGGCGACTGCGCGACCTGCTACTGACCAGCCATCCCGAGGTGGATGCCTGCTGGATAGAGGAAGCCTCTCCGGCGGTGGGCGTACACGCCGGGCCGGGGGCGCTGCTGGTGGGGCTGCAGCCCTGGCACGCACCGGCGCGCCACGAAGGTAACGACAGCGCACCGGCGCGCTATGAAAGTGGCAGTAGCGCGCCCGAGCGATACGAACCGGACAACAAGCCGTCCGACCTCCGGGCGAGCGGTGAAGAGCATGCTTGATCTGGTCTGGATGACGCTGCTGGGCTATTTGCTGGGATCGATTTCCGGCTCGCTGGTCCTGGGCCGGTTGCGCGGCGTCGACATCCGTTCGATGGGCTCGGGCAACGCCGGGGGGACCAATGCATTGCGCAGCGTTGGCTGGCTGTTCGCGCTGGTCGTCGTCCTGATCGACATCGGCAAGGGCGTGATCGCCGCGCTGGTGATCCCGGCCCTGCCGCCGTTGTTCGGCGGGGATCTTCCGCTGGCGACCGGTGGTGTCGCCGCGCTGTGCGGTCTGGCGTCGGTGATCGGTCACGTCTGGCCGGTCTATTTCGGCTTCCGGGGCGGCAAGGGCGCCGGGACCGCGATCGGCGTGATTGCGGTTGTCGCGCCGTGGTGCATCCTGCCGCTTGTGGTGGTCTGGCTGGTCGCGCTGCTGGGAACGGGCTATGTCGGCCTGGCGACGGTGCTGGCGGGCCTGAGTCTGGTGCCTTCGATGTGGCTGCTGGGTCCGGATCCGCTGGCGCCGGGGCTGGGCGCGCTGTCGATTGCGCTGGCCGGGCTCTTGCTGTTCACTCACAGAGGCAATCTCGCGCGCCTGAAGAGCGGCACCGAAAACCGGTTCGAAAAAGCGCGCGTCCTCAAGCGCAGGCAATGACGCCCGAAGCGTTTCGACTTTTCAGGGCGCTGGCCGACGGCCGGCCGCTCAACGGTATGCAGTATGCCGCCAAGGCCGGCATCAGCCGTTCGGCCGTCTGGAAGCAGGTCGAGCAGTTGCGCGGTGCCGGGTTACCGGTGGCCGCCGCGCGCGGCAGCGGCTACCGCCTGGCCTGGCCGATTCGGTTGCTCGACGCGGTCGAGATTCGGCAGGCTGCCGGTGCGACGGGCGTTACGGTCGAACTCGTCGATCGCACCGAGTCCACCAACCGCGACCTGGTCGAGCGCTTCGTCCACCGCGGCGTTCGAGTCGCCGAATATCAGTCCGGCGGGCGTGGACGCCGCGGCCGGAGCTGGATCTCGCCGCCGGGCTGCGGCGCGTATTTTTCGTTCGGCTTCAGGTTCGAGTGCGGCTTGCAACGGCTCGGCGCGCTCAGCCTGGTCGCCGGCGTGGTCGCGGCCGAAGGTGTCGCCGATCAGGGCGTGCCGGTCGCGCTGAAGTGGCCCAACGACCTGGTGGTCGGCAGCGCCAAGCTGGGGGGGCTGCTGGTCGAGATCCGCGGCGCCAGCGAAGGCCCCTGCGAGGTGGTTGCAGGTATCGGCATCAACGTTCGGCTGCCGCGCGGGGAAGTCGCTTCATGCGGCATCAAAGCGCCGGATCAGCCGTGGACCGATCTTCATGCCGCCGCACCCGGGGCACGCGAGATCGACCGAAACCGGCTCATCGGCCGGGTGGCGGGCGCGCTGGATGCGGCATTCGCCAAATTCGAACGCGACGGCTTCGAGCCTTTCTTGCGCCGCTGGCGCGAACTGGATGCGTTGGCCGGCCGCGCTATCCGGGTGGCGTTCGGCAACGGAAGCGTGCTAGACGGCGTCGCAGCCGGCGTGGACGCGCAGGGCCGGCTGCGGCTCGAAGCTACCGACGGGATGCGAGCGGTGAATGCCGGAGAGGTGAGCGTCCGTGCCAACTGACTGGCTGCTGGAACTGGGGCACAGCCGGCTCAAGCTGGCCCGGCGCGACGGCGAGGATGCGGCCGGCGTCGAATCGCTTCCGCTCGCGTGTTTCGGCGACTGGCTGGATGGGCAGGCACTGGCGCGTGCCGACCGATTCTGGTTGTCATCGGTGCCGCTGCCGCAGGTCACCGCAACGGTGACCGACGCCCTGGCGCGCGCCGGGCTTGAATGGACTGCGGTCACCACCGGTTCGACGATATTGCCGGTGGCCGCTTCCTATCCCGGGATGGGTGTGGACCGATGGCTTGCGATACAGCCGGTCTGGAGCGCGCTGCGCGCACCTTTCTGCCTGGTCGATTGCGGCACCGCGACCACCCTCGACCTGGTCGACGGGCAGGGCATCCACCGGGGTGGCTGGATCATGCCCGGCATCGAGGCCGCGCGCGAAGGCCTGCTTGCTCGCGCGCCCGGCCTGCGGCGGGCGCGACCCGTACGCAGCGCGCTGCCGCTTCCGGCGCGCGACACGGCCCAGGGCATCGAGGACGGCCTGCTGCTTCAGCAGGCAGGCGGCATTGCCCAGGCGTACCGGATTGCCGTCGAGGCGTCCGACCTCGGCGGCGAACCTGCCCTGGTCATGACCGGCGGCGCGGCCGGGCCGTTACAATCATTGCTCGAAGGGGCACGGGTCGAGCCCGACCTGGTGTTGCGCGGCCTTGCGATGGCGGTCGAATCTCTGAGTCAAGGATGACCACTTTCTGGCGAATCGCGGTAATCGTTCTGGTATTGGCCAACAGCCTGGTGCTGGTGCTGCGCCTGCTGCAACCGGCGCCGCAGCCATTGCCCGAGGCGCCGCCGCGCGATCCGGAATTGCCCGAGGCGGAATTGGTAGCCGATGCCTATCGCCGTGAAACTGCTGCCGGGCCGCGCTGTTTCACCATCGGCCCACTGTCGACTCTGGTCCAGCAAAGCCGGGCCGAGGACCGCCTGCGCCCGTTCGCCAACCAGCTTCGGCTTCGGACCACCCGGGCCGATCGGGATCGTGGCTGGTGGGTATTCGTTTCCGCGCCGAGCCGCTCCGGTGCGATCGCCCTGGCCCGGCGTCTGGCCGAGCGCGGCGTCGAAGATTATTTTGTCGTCGCCGATGCCGACTTGCCGGATGCGGTTTCGCTGGGCCTGTTCGAGGACATCGACAATGCCCGCCGGCGGCTGGCGCAAGTTCGTCGCCTCGGTTTCGACGCTCAGCTGTCGATTCGGCGCGAAGAGGTTCCGCAATTCTGGATCGACTACCAGGTCGATCCGGGCACGCGTTCGCCGTGGCGGTTCATTCTTCGGGCCTCGCCCGGGGCTCGGAATTTTCAGATTCCCTGCTTTTAGCGGTTTTCAGCCTTGGCGTCCGACGCCCGGTGGCCAGGTTTTACATGGGTCGCCTGACCGGTTTCGACGGTGTCCGGTTCAGGCTCTCGATGTTCGATTTCACTTTCCAGCTTCAAACGTCAAATGAATTTCGCCACCGGCTGCGCGCTTGCAGGCGCAATCCGTTTGAGGTTGCCTTTGAATTCAAAAGTCGCGGCACCCGTCCAGGGTGCACGCATTGATCAGCGGGCGAAATGATGTTGAATTTGACTTCAAGAGCGCTTTTGGTCGTTTTTTGCCGCGGCAAAGGCAGAAAAAGAAGGAGTCGGCCTGTAAGCCGGGTTCTGTCGAGAACAGTCATTCATCTGGGACGGCTGTCGCCAGCCGCCTCGAGCGGCCTACCCGGATGCAGCGCGGGCCGCGCCGTCGCATCCCTATTTGGCCTTGCTTCGAGTGGGGTTTGCCGTGCCGCCGACGGTTACCCGCGACGCGGTGCGCTCTTACCGCACCTTTTCACCCTTACCGCCGGTCGAGACCGGAGGCGGTTTGTTTTCTGTGGCACTTTCCGTAGGCTCGCGCCCCCCAGGCATTACCTGGCACTCTGCCCTGTGAAGCCCGGACTTTCCTCCACCCACAACCCTTGACGGATCGCAAGGCAGCGACTGTCCAGCCGACTCCTTCGGTATTATGACGCCGGATGGGTCGCCGAAGTGCCGCTGTTACGAGATTTTGATTGCATCAGGCAGACTAGGTGTGTTACTGTTATACAACACTAAATACCTCAACATTTCCGGGAGGAACCCAATGAAACGTTTGTGCATTGCAGCTATTTCCGCCGTTTTGCTTACGGCAGGATGCGGCGACTCCGAAACCGGGGCGCCGGATGAGCAGGAATCTCGACCGGCGACAGGTGCAGGCTCAGATTCCAATCCCTTCCTGGTCGGTATCGATGCCGATACCGCGTATGCATATGCCAACCTGGAGCGCCTGCCGCAGGGGTTGGTCGACAAGGTCTGGGCCATGAACGATGCGAGTGCGCAAGGAAATCAGGCGATATTCGACGCGCTGGCCGAAGACGAGGAGGTCTCGGCCGAAATGCGTGCGCTGATCGACGAAGTCACGGCCCTTTCGACCCGTGAGGGCTGGCAAGCGGCCGGTCTGCACACCAATCCGCTCTACGCGGTCTACGGCGTGGACCTGATGCCTTTCGCACAGATCGAGCTGTCCGACGGCGCCGCCTTCAGCGAGTTGCTGGCGCGGGTGGAATCCGAGCTGGAGCAGCCGCTGCAGCGCCGGGACCTCGAGGGCGTCGAGGTGATCTGGTTCGAGATCGCCGAAGGCTTCGGTGTCGCGATGCAGCATGACGAGGATTCCGTTACCGTGGCCATCATCCCCGACGACGCGGCCATGCTGGCGCGCGTGGCGGGCCAGTACGAACCAGTCGACACGATGAGCGCCGAGGCGCTGGGCGCGTTCAACCGCGAGATCGGCTTTTCGCAGCACGGCAGCGGCTTCATGGACTGGCGGCGCATGGTCAATGCGCTGTTGACCGGTGAGGCGGCGATCGCTCGAATGATGCACGAGCCAGAGCAACAGCAAGCGCTGGCGTCGGTTATCGAGAATCCGGCGTGCGTGGCTGAATACCAGGCCGTGACCGCGGCCCTGCCGCGCCTGGTCTTCGGCTATACGCGCATGACCGAAGGCAACGCGGACTTCATGGTTCGGCAGGAAACGTCTCCGACGCTTGCCGCCGGTCTGGCGCCGATCGCACAGGCGCCTGTGAGTATCGATCGCGAGCTTTCCGGACTGTTCAATTTTGGCCTGGCGTTCGATCTCGTGGCCGCTCGAGAATTTGCCCGTGGCCTGGTCGACGGCTGGGTCGTCAATCCGCCGCAATGCCCGAGCTTCGCCGATATCGCAGCGCAGGCTCCGACGATGCAGGAGACCCTCAACCGCCCGATTCCGCCGGTGATCACCAATCTCAATGGGCTGTTCCTCGAGGCTGAAAGCCTGAATCTCGGCGAAAACGGCTTACCCACCGGTGGCGGCACGCTGAGCTTCTTCATGCGCAATCCGCAGCTTCTGGTCGGGATGGCGCAGATGTTCTCGCCGGCGGTGGCCGAACTTCAGCTCGAGCCCGGCGGCGAACCGCAACCGGTGCCCGAAGGCGCGATTCCGCAACTGCAGCAACTCGATCTGAAAGCCTGGCTTGCGATGGGCGAGAACGCCATCGGAATCGCCATCGGTGAGGAAAACGTCGACGCGCTGTCCCAAGCGATCCAGGCGACCTCGGCCGACGACCTTCTGCTGGCCGGTCGATTCGACTTCGACATGCTGATCGACCTGGTCGACATGGCCGAAGCCACGCTGGGCGATCTCGAAGGCGAGGAGGCCACGATGGGCCTTGCTGCGCAGCGCGCGCAGTACGAAGCATTGGCCGAAATCTACGATCGGGCCGCATTCAAGATTCGTCTTGGCGACAAGGGCATAGATTTCGTCGCCGAATCCACGCTCAATTAAAAAACGGCTGCCAGCCGATTTGACAACGCCGCCCGGCCACGTTGCCGGGCGGTCTGGTTTCAGTGCCCGTTCAGGCCATTCTTCAACGCTTCGCGCACCAGCGGTACCGAAACCACCCGCCGCTCGGACTGGGCCCTGCGACTGATCCGTTCGAACAACTCGGCCAGGCTTCCAGCAGAACGCGGGCCATGCCGCAGCAGATATTCGGAAAGTCCGCGTCCGGGCACTACGTGAAAATCGGCAATCAGTTGCCCGATGAGCCGTGAAAGCCCTTCATCGTCCAGCGGCTTCAGCGTCAGCCTCGCGGCCTGGCTGACCCGGGATACGAGATCGGGCAGTTCGAACGGCAGCGCCCCGCTTCCCGTCAAGAGCACCGCAGTGCGCGCCGCTCTCCAGCGGTTCAGAGCATTGAACAATCCGAGTTGGGCCTGGTGGCGACCGGCAAGCGCTTCGACATCCTCGACCACCGCCAGTTCGGCATCGCCGCTGGACAGCAGCCCGGCCGCACCCGGCTCGCGGCATGGCACATAGCAGGCGCGCCTGTGGTCGGCCGACCATTCGGCCAGAATGCCGAGCGCGAGGTGCGACTTGCCGATGCCTTCGGGCCCGCGCAGGAACACCCATCCGCGTTCCTGCAGGCCATGCCGGAGTGAACTGACAAGCGATATATTCGCGCCGGTGACGAAGTTGTCCAGCCGTTTCCGACGCGGTGGCGTCAGCGAAAGAGGAAGTTGTGGCATGCTCATTCCGGCGCGCGCTGGCGTACGATCTCGCGAGCTCGAAAACCCCAGACGAGCACGTACTGGAACATCGTCGCGAGCACGGTAAAGGCGACCAGCCATACCAGCCCATGAATCAGCGCCTGCGGCAGCGCAAGGCCGGCGAGCGCGGTCAGAATCGCCCACATCAACAACACCTGGCACAACGTGTTGAACTTCGACAGGCGGGTAGGCTCGGCGCGAAACGGCTCGATCCGATAGTGATAAATCAGACCGCCGGTGACGATCACCAGGTCGCGCAGCACGACCAGCCAGAACAGCCAGGCGGGTAGATGACCCAGCCAGGCCAGGGCGGCGTAGACGGCGATCATCAACGTTTTGTCGGCCAGCGGATCGAACACGCCGCCGAACTTGCTCTGCCAGTTGAAGCGGCGCGCCAGAGCGCCATCCAGCCAGTCGCTCACGCCAGACACAACAGCAAGCACCAATGCGGAGGTATATCTTTCGGTCAGCAGCAGGTAGACAAGCGGCCCGACCAGCAGCATTCTCGTAACCGTCAAAACGTTGGGCAGGTCTCGCAGCGACAGCATGGTCCGACTCCGTCGCTACAGCGCAAACCGATAGTGGAGCGTATCGGTCGCCAGGTCGTGGCGCCGGAATTCCAGCGGGCCGGTCAATTCGATTCGCTGGCGAAGCCTGTCGGTGGCCGATCGAATCGAGAATGTCATGCCCGATTCGGCCGCTGAAATGACGCGGACCGTTTCCACGCCGGTGAGGCTCTCCAGGAACCGTTTCACTTCCGCGTAATGGGCGGTCGTATCGATACCGGAAATCACCAGACGCTGATCGTGGCCGCCGGAAGGGCGCACCGAAAATCTTGCGGCCAGCGCTTCGGCGATCCGACCCAGGCCCAGTTCCATGACGTCGCGGGGTTGCGCACCCGAGCGCTGAAAAGCGCTTTCCTGGTCATCGATGCGCCAGGCCCATCGTCCGGTCCAGAAATTGCCGTTCGGCCTGAGGTCCAGCATGATGACGCCGTCGGCGCCGTAACGCTTCATGGCCGCTGTGGCAACACCGGTAAACCCGCCACGGACATCGGCCGGCGTCACTTCGACGCGATCACTTGCGTCGAGAATGGGTCGCGTCAGGTCGATTCCGTAGCGAAACCCCAGTTCCTCGATAGCGTGCTGAAGGATGCGGTCCTGTTCCAGGTATTCGGCACCGCGGTCGCCCTCCACGACAATCCAGAGCAGCAGTTCAGGTCTTTCGGAACCCCATCGCAGCAACCCGGATTCGTCGATCAGGCGATCGATGGCTTCGGCGTCGAAGTCCACGCGCAGGCGTCGCTCCACGATCATCGAACCGCCGGCGCCCGGCACTTCGGCCCGCCGGAACTGTCGGCCCAGCGCCAAGGCTGAAGCCTTTTGCGTGTCGATTCCCAGCTCGGCGACGACGTTTTCGCCGACGCGTCCGGTCAACCGGACCAGCACCTGGTTCAACGCATCCAGAATCGGATCCGAGCCGGTTGCCGGTTGCGGCGCCGGGTTTCCCGGCCGGCTGCTTTCGACAACGGCTTCGCCGACGTAGAGATCGTCCTGGGCAAGGGTCCAGGGAGATGCGCAGGCCAGGGCCAGCAACACGGTCAGTAGACGTGGAATATTCACGCTCGAAAAGATAGCACAGCACGCCGATCACCGAACAGGTGAACCGGTTCCGATCGCGGGGCGCGGTCGCGCGGCCGGCTGGCGAGCCGACGCCTTGCGGGCTGCGGCTTTGGGGCACAATGCACACGTTGATCCCGAGCAACCTTTCGAGACTGCAGCAGATGACCGGAAAATTCGATTCAAATCTCAGCTACAAGAGCGCCGGCGTGGACATCGACGCGGGCAACCGTCTGGTCGAGCGCATCAAGCCGGCCGTCAAACGCACCGCCCGCCGCGAAGTCATGGGAGGACTCGGCGGCTTCGGCGGCTTGTTCCATCTCGGCCGCCGCTTCATGGACCCGGTGCTTGTTTCCGGCACTGACGGGGTCGGTACCAAGCTGCTGCTCGCGCGTGAATTCGACCGCCACTGCGGTATCGGGATCGATCTTGTTGCAATGTGCGTCAACGATATTCTCGTAAGCGGGGCCGAACCGCTTTTCTTCCTTGACTATTACGCCTGCGGGAAACTGGAAGTCGACGCCGCGGCCGAAGTCATCGAGGGCATCGCGGCCGGCTGTGAACAGGCAGGCTGTGCGCTGATCGGCGGCGAAACCGCCGAAATGCCCGGCATGTACCCGCCCGGCGAATATGACCTGGCCGGCTTCGCCGTTGGCGCGGTTGAGCGCGATCGGATCATCGACGGTGCGCGCATCGACGACAGCTGCGTACTGCTGGGGCTGCCTTCGTCGGGTCCGCACAGCAACGGCTATTCCCTGATCCGGAAGGTGCTTGAAAGGGCGGGCGACGCCGAGTGCAATGCACAGCGAATCGAAGCGCTGATGGCGCCCACCCGGATATATGTTTCGGACGTGCTGCCGCTGCTGCCCGATTTCGACATTCGCGGAATGGCTCACATCACCGGCGGCGGCCTGGACGAGAACATCGTGCGAGTCATGCCGGACGGATTCGGCGTGAATATCGATACGTCCGCATGGCGGCCTCCGGAGCTGTTTTCGTGGCTGGCCGAAGTCGGCCGAATCGATGTGTCCGAGATGCGTCGGACCTTCAATCTCGGGATCGGATTCGTGCTGGTGGTGCCCGAGGCCGACGCCGACAAGGTGGCCGATCGGCTCTGCGGTCCTGATTCCGCGCGTGCGCCCGTGATCGGCCGCGTTCGTCGCGTTCAAGCCGGCCAGGCGCGGGTGCGATTCGGCGACGCATGAAGCATGACGGTCTGGTCGTACTGATATCCGGTCGCGGCAGCAATGCGATGGCGCTTGTCGATGCTTATGCCCGCGGCGTGCTCCCTGTGCCGGTCCACGCCGTCATTGCCGATGGACTTGCCCCGGGCCTCGAGCTGGCGGCAGCGAAGGGCATTGATACCGCCATGGTTCCGCGCAAGGCTTTCCCTGGTCGAGGCACGTTCGAAACGGCTCTGGCCGAAGTCATTTCCGGTTTCCGGCCCCGTCTGATCGCGCTGGCCGGCTTCATGCGCGTGCTATCGACGGGCTTTGTCCAACGGCATTCCGGCCGACTGGTCAATATTCATCCATCCCTGCTTCCCAAGTACCGCGGGCTGGATACGCATTCGCGAGCGCTGGCGGCAGGCGACGCCGTGCATGGTGCGAGTGTCCACTGGGTGACGCCGGATCTCGATGCAGGCCCGGTGATTGCCCAGGCGCAGGTGCCGATTCGCGAAGGCGACAATGCCCACATCCTGGCCGAGCGGGTACTGAAGCAGGAACACAGACTTTATCCGGCGGCGCTGGCACTATTGATCGCCAATTCGGTCGGAGTCAGGTATGAGAAACCAGATGACCGTACGTCCAATCACACTCCGCCGGTTCTTGATTGCGATTTCGACGACGCTGGGCGCCTGTTGCGCGCTGGCCGGTGAATCGCCGCCCTTCGAGCCTTACCGGGCGTCCTACACGGTCACCCGCGGCAACGCCGACATTGGGCGCGTGGACGTCGAACTCACCCGGCGCGAAGATGGACTCTGGCACTATGCCATCGAATCCCAGGCCACAGCCTGGTACATCAGAATGCTGGGAATCTCGACGACCGAGACCTCCTGGTTCCAGTGGTACAAGGGCCGTGTGCTGCCGCTGACCTACCACCACGTTTCGCGCGAGCCGGGCAGCGACCGATTCTGGCAGCATCGCTATGATTGGCAGAAAATGCAGACCGATACCCGCACGCATGAAGAGGATCTGATCGTTCCGCTGGAAATCGGCGTGGTCGACCCGCTGAGTCTTCGCCTGGCCGCCGTTGCCAGGATTGCAGAGCAGGCTCCGGTCTTCGAAAGCTTTGGCATGCAGGTGCTGGAACGCGACGCAATCGAGCGGCAGGAATACCGCTACAACGGCACGGAACTGCTGGAAATCGACGGACGCTGTTACCGGACAGCCGTTTTCAAGCGGTTTCGCAAACAAGGCTCCAGTCGCAACTACACGGCCTGGCATGCCGAGTCGCTGGGCTGGATGCCGGTGCGGATCGTGCATCAGGATGACGGCAAGCCGATCACGCTGACCCTGGATCACTGGGAATCATCGAGCCGCGGCCTTCCCGAAGCCGAAAATTGCGTCACATCCACTGATGGCGCGCAGCACGGGGGTGCATTAGAATCCGCCTAACGTGAGAGGAAGTCAGAACCATGCGCAGAAATCACCTGGTCATCGTGTTCATCGCCGGTGTCACGCTGCTGGCGTCCGGCTGCGCCGTCAACCCGGTGACCGGCGAGCGCAATCTCAGTTTGATGGGCGAGCAATGGGAGCTGGATGTCGGCGCCGAGAATTACGCGCCGCTGCGACAGTCCCAGGGCGGAGATTTCACGCTGGATCCCGGCCTGGTCGACTACGTTCAGCAAGTCGGCCAGAGGCTCGCTGCAGTTTCCGATCGCGATCTTCCTTACGAATTCGCGGTGATCAATGAATCAGTGCCGAATGCCTGGGCGCTGCCGGGAGGCAAGATCTCGATCAACCGAGGACTGCTGACCGAAATGGAAAGCGAAGCCGAGTTGGCCGCCGTACTCAGCCACGAAATCGTGCACTCAGCTGCCGCTCATGGTGCCCAGAACCAGTCGCGCAGTCTGCTTCTTCAGGGTGCCGTACTGGCCGGCGGCATTGCCGTCGGGGCCGCGACCGACGACGAGGGCTACATGGAAGTGGCGCTGCTCAGTGGCATGGTCGGGGCGGCGCTGATTTCCAGCCGCTATTCGCGCGAGGCCGAGCGGGAATCCGATCTGTACGGCATGCGCTACATGCGGCGCGCCGGCTACAACCCCAGGGGCGCGGTGGAACTGCAGGAGACCTTCGTGCGAATTTCCGAAGGCCGGCAGCAGGACATCTTTTCCGCCCTGTTCGCGTCCCATCCACCCAGCCCCGAGCGTGTCGAGAACAATCGCCAGTTGCTGGCCGAACTCGGGGATTACGGCGAAATCGGCCGGGAAGAATATCAGCGCCAGATCGCGCGCCTGAAACGTGCACAACCGGCCTATGAGGCCTACGACGAGGGTGTGAAGACACTGCAGGAAGGCGATGCACAGGCGGCCCTGGACAAGGCACGTCAGGCCATCGAGATCGAACCCGGCGAAGCCCTTTTCTATTCGCTGCGAGGCGACGCTCTGGCCGAGCAAAAAGACTTTCAGCGCGCCGACCAGGCCTACACGCAGGCCCTGGAGCGCAACCAGGGCTGGTTCTATCACCACCTCAAGCGCGGCATGGTGCGCACCGAGCTGGGTCGGCACGCGCAGGCCCGCGTCGATCTCCAGGCCAGCCTGGAAAGCATGCCGACCGCCACAGGGCATTACTACCTGGGCATCGTGGAGCGCAATTCGGGAAACCGCGCCGCGGCGATCGAGAATTTCCAGGTGGCTGCGCAGTCGGATACACCTACCGGTCAGCAGGCGCGCAAGGCGCTGCAGGAGATGGGTGTCGCGCCACAGGGTTGAGGGCGGTGGGCGCCCATGCCCATGATCGCGTGCTTGTAACGTTCAACTTCGACTGCAACTTCATTTCGCCAAGCGCAGCGCGTGGCGAAACAGGGGTGGCCGTGAAGTCGAACGTTCGACGCTGAATTCGTTTCCGGTCGCGCGGTCGCGTTGGACACCGCGACCGCGGCGATAGCCATTCCGGTTGCCCGATCGAAAGATCGGCGCTTCGAACTACTGTTCATACGTTCAGCGATTCGCGCCAAACCCCGCTTCGCCCCTGAATTTGCTTGGAATTTCCGCTTGACAGCCCCTTGAGCAGGGTCTATTGTGGCGCTGAGTGGGAAATTGTGGGAAATAGTGGAGTAAACGGCCCAAACCATGTTTTTCGGTGAAACAGCCATCAACCTGGACGCGAAAGGCCGCATGGCGCTGCCGACGCGTTATCGCGAATCGGTCGAGGAGGCTTCGGGCAATCGCCTGGTGCTGACCTACTCGGCGTTCGATTCCGGTTGCCTGTGGCTGTATCCGGAACCGGAGTGGGAGCGGGTGCGCGATCAGGTCATGGCGCTTTCCACTTTCAACCCCAGCCACCGGGGGCTTCAGCGCCGCCTGGTGGGTTCGGCGACGCAGCTCGAGCTGGACGGCAGTGCCCGATTGCTGCTGCCGCAGACGCTACGACAGGTTGCCGGTCTGGAGAAGAAGGTTGTGCTGATGGGCATGGGCGCGCGGTTCGAAGTGTGGAACGAGAACGTGCTCAACCAGCGGCGAGCCGAAGAGGAGCGGTCGATACAGGAGCAGGCCTCAGCCGAAATGGCCGAGCTGGTGCTGTGATGGAACATGTTCCGGTACTTGAGGAGGCGGCAGTGAGCGCCTTGAACGTGCGTGCGGATGGTACCTACATGGACGCGACCTTCGGTCGTGGCGGGCACGCGCGGCTTATTCTTGAGCGGCTTGGCTCGCGCGGTCTGCTGATCGCGCTGGACGCCGATCCCGACGCGATCGCGTTCGGAGAGCGCGAATTCGGCGGCGATGCCCGCCTGCGGCTGGTCCGGTGCAATTTCCGCGATCTGGGTGCGGTGGTCCGCGACCTGGCGCCGGAAGCCGGCGTCGACGGGATCCTGATGGATCTCGGCGTGTCTTCGCCGCAGCTGGATTCACCCGAGCGCGGTTTCAGTTTCCGTCACGACGGCCCCCTGGACATGCGGCTGGATCCGGATGCCGGCACCTCTGCCGCCGACTGGCTGGCCGACGTCGACGAGGCGCGCCTGGTCAAGGTCTTGTTCGAACTCGGCGAGGAGAAATTTTCGCGTCGCATCGCAAGGGCGATTGTCGAGACCCGCCAATCCGAGCCGATCCGGACCACTGCGGCGTTGGCTGCGCTGGTCGAAAAGGCGGTGCCAGCCGGCGCGGCTCGCGCCAGCCGCATTCATCCTGCAACGCGAACTTTTCAGGCCATCCGAATTGCCGTCAACGCAGAACTGGACGCGCTCGACGAGGCGTTGCAGGCAGCCATCGATGCGCTGGCACCGGCCGGGCGGCTGGTCGTGATCAGCTTTCACTCGCTGGAAGACCGGCGGGTCAAGCAGGCCATTCGTGAAGCTTCGAGCGCGCCGCCGGCCAGCCGGCGCATGCCCAGCGCGCCTTCTTTCTCGCCGCGCCTCAAGACAATAGGCAAGCTGGTGCGCCCGACCAAAGAAGAAGAATCGATCAACCCCAGGGCCCGATCAGCCCGCATGCGCGTCGCCGAACGCCTTGCCGACGCCCCTGTTGGAGGTTCGGCATGAAGTTCTGGGCCCTGTTCGGCATACTGTTGATGGGTGTCGTCGCCAGCGCGGTTTCGCTGGTGGCGCTCAAGCATCAGGGCCGCCAATTGTTCATCGCGCTCGAGCGCGAAGGCGGCCGGCACGATCAGCATCAGGTCGAGTGGTCGCGCCTGCAGATAGAGTTGGCCTGGCTGGGCGAGACCGGCCGGATCGAGAAGCAGGCGCTGGACCGTCTGCGGATGAAATCGCCCGGCAAGGTCCGAGTTCTGGTGGCCGAAGATGGCTGATCCGCGCAACAGCGTCGGAATCTGTCGCCTGCGCGTGGCGCTTCTGATCGGGTTGATGGGCCTGGCGGCGGTGGGCCTGGTTGCGCGCGCCATCAAGCTGCAGGTCATGGATACCGAGTTTCTCCAGGAAGAAGGCGAGGCGCGCTTCCTGCGCCAGGTGGAAATTCCGACCATGCGCGGCCGCATCGTCGATCGCAACGGCCAGCCGCTGGCGGTCTCCACGCCGGTAGAGTCGGTTTGGGCGCATCCCGGTGAACTGCTTCAGGCAGCCGACCGCATCCCGCTGCTGGCCAGCGTGCTGGGCGAAGATGCCGACGCCATCCAGCGTCGTCTCAGCCAGCGCGCCGACCGCCAGTTCGTCTGGATCATCCGCCGGATTCGCCCGGAACTGGCCGACCGCGTCCGCCAGCTCGACATTCCAGGCGTATTCCTGCAGCGCGAATACAAACGTTTCTACCCCACTGCAGACGTCAGCGCACAGGTCGTGGGCATGACCAACGTCGATGACGTGGGCCAGGAAGGCCTGGAACTGGCGTATGACAGCTGGTTGACCGGTCGCACCGGGATGAAACGTGTCATCCAGGATCGCCTCGGCCGAGTGGTCGAGGACATCGAGCTGGTGCGCGAGGCACAGGCCGGACGCGAACTGCAGCTGACCCTGGACCGGCGTCTGCAGTACCTGGCTTACCGCGAACTGGTCTCGACAATTGCCGAACATCAGGCGCGCTCGGGCTCGGTGGTGGTGCTGGACGTGAACACCGGCGCCATCCTGGCGATGGTCAATTATCCGTCGTTCAACCCGAACGCACGCGAGCGCGATTCCACCGAAGGCATCCGAAACCGCGCGCTCACCGATGTGCTTGAACCCGGTTCGGTCGTCAAGCCGTTCGTGGTTGCCGCAGCCATGGAAGCCGGGCTGGCCCGGCCCGAGATGATCATCGACACCGCACCCGGCTACATGACTGTATCGGGACACACGATCGAGGATTTCCGCAACTACGGCGAACTCTCCGTGACCGGCGTGCTGACCAAGTCGTCGAATGTCGGTGTGGTCCAGCTGGCCATGGCAATGGATGCCCAGCACATGTGGAGCATGTATTCGCGCCTGGGCTTCGGGCGTGTGACCGGTTCGGGCTTTCCCGGCGAGTCGGCCGGCGTGCTGCGCGACTATCAGCGCTGGCGCAAGCTCGAGCAGGCCACCCTGGCCTACGGATACGGTCTTTCGGTAACCCCGCTGCAACTGGCGCGTGCCATGGCCGCGGTTGCCGACGGCGGCCGCCTGCGACAGCCGAGTTTCATTCTCGAATCCGACAATCCGGCGCAGAGCGTCATGGATCCGACGCTGGCCACCCAGCTTGCCGACATGCTCGAGACCGTCACGGGCCCGGACGGCACGGCGAGCCGTGCCGCCCTTGATGGATATCGCGTGGCGGCGAAGACCGGGACGTCGCGGAAGGTCGGCGTGTCGGGATACAACGATCGCTATGTTTCCAGCATCGCCGGATTCGCCCCTGTTACACGCCCGCGCCTGGCTGCAGTGGTCGTCATCCAGGATCCCGGCGGCGAAGCCTACTACGGCGGCCTGGTCGCTGGTCCGCTGTTCGGGCGCGTGATGGCCGATGCACTGCGTTTGATGAACGTTCCCCCGGACGATGTGTCGTCGCTGATGACCATGGCTGGAGATTCGCCATGAAGACACTCGACCGGATTCTTGAAGGCCTGGCTGCGCCGCGGCAGATTCCGGCGCTGACGGTCGCCGGACTCGTCGTGGATTCGCGCCGGACGATGCCCGGCGATGCATTCGTGGCATTGCAGGGCGGCCAGGCGCACGGTATTGCGCATGCCGCATCGGCCCTGGATGCCGGCGCAGCCGTGGTGCTGCACGATGGTCGTGCGCCGGTACCGGCCGATATTCAGGCACGTTGCGTCGAATTGCCCGATCTCGCAAGCAGACTGCACACGCTGTGCGAACGTTTCTGGGACGATCCGGTATCGGCGCTGGACCTGACGGCCGTGACCGGCACCAACGGCAAATCGTCGGTCGCCTGGCTGCTGGCCGGCGCGCTTGACGGCGCGATGATCGGCACGCTTGGCATCGGCCGGCCGGCTGCTTTGTCGGTTGCTTCCCATACCACGCCCGACCTGCCGTCGTTGTACAAGGCGCTGGCCGATCTGCGCGATTCCGGTTGCAGCAAGGTCGTGATCGAGGCCTCGTCGCACGCCCTTGATCAGCGGCGATTGGCCGGCCTGCGCTTTGGCAGCGTGATCTTCACCAATCTCGAGCGCGACCATCTGGACTATCACGGCACGCAGGAGGCCTACGGGCGGGCGAAGGCGCGACTGTTCACCGACTACGCGAGCAGACATCAGCTGATCAATATCGATGATGAATTCGGCCGGCGGCTGGCCGCCGCGCTGAGCGATTCGCCGGGTCTCGTTCGCTACGGGCTGGAAAAGTCGAATGGGCCCGAGGTGCTCGGAACCATTCGGACAGCAACGCTGGAAGGCCTGCAGCTGGACGTGAATACACCCGAGGGCCGGGTCTGTTGCCGCAGCGGCCTGATTGGAAGGATCAACGCCAGCAATATCGTGATTGTCGTCGCCGAGCTGGTCACGCGTGGCTACAACATGCCCGACATCATTGAAATCGTGTCCGGGCTGCATCCGGTGCCCGGGCGCATGAATCGGATCGACGGGCCTGGAGGGCAGCGCGTGGTGATCGACTATGCGCACAGCCCGGATGCGCTGGCCAACGCGTTGGGCGCTCTGCGCGAAATGAGCCCGGAGCGGCTGGTCTGCGTATTCGGCTGCGGCGGTGAGCGTGATCGCGGCAAACGCCCGATGATGGGTCGCATTGCCGAGTCCCTGGCAGACGAGGTGATTCTGACCAACGACAATCCCAGGGGCGAAGATCCGGTGAAGATCCTGCGCGAAATCCAGGCCGGCATGGCGCGGCCTGATCGCGCGCGCGTGATCCCGGACCGGCGCCAGGCGATCGGTTGCGCGGTCGCCGTCGCGGCATCGTCCGATTGCGTGCTGGTCGCAGGCAAGGGCCATGAACAGACCCAGGACCTGGGCGATCGCGTCATTGCCTTCAGTGATTTCGACGCGGTGCGCAACGCGCTGGGGGAGGCTGCATGATCCGTTTCGAACTCGAACAGGCGGCAGCAATCGTTGACGGTCGGCTGCATCTTCCGCCGGGAAATAGCGATGGCGGCGCGTTCGTCGGCATGACTCAGGATTCGCGCGCGCTCAAGCGCGGAAACCTTTACTGCGCGCTCCTCGGCGAGCGGGTCGATGGTCATCGTTTCGTGATCGATGTCGCTGGCAGCGGCGCCGCTGCCGCACTGGTCTCGCGCACGGTCGACGCGCCGCTTGCGCAGATCGTGGTCGAGGATGTCGTCCAGGCCATGGGCAGACTGGCCCGAGCCTGGCGCCAGGCGATGAACGTGCGCGTCGTGGCCGTGACCGGCAGCAACGGCAAGACCACGGTCAAGACCATGCTGGCGGCTATCCTGCGAACCAACGCGCCCACGTTGGCCACGCGGGGCAACTACAACAATGAAATCGGCGTGCCGCTGACGCTGGCCGCGCTTGGGGAACAGCATCGCTACGCGGTGATCGAAATGGGCTGCGGCAAGCCCGGCGACATCGACTACCTGGCGACCATGGCGCGGCCCGACGTGGGCGTGGTCACCAACGCCGGACCGGCCCATCTGGAGCGCCTCGGCAGCATCGAGGGTGTTGCCCGCACCAAGGGTGAACTGTTCGCCTCGCTTGGCACCGAGGACGTTGCGGTGATCAATCGCGACGACGATTATTACGACTACTGGCGCGGACTTTGCACCGAAAGCCGCCAGTTGGGATTCGGTCGTTCCGCCTGCGCCGACGTCAGGCTGGAAGGCGACGATCGCGTGGTCACGCCGTCGGGAACCTTCAGGCTCGAACTGGCGCTGCCGGGCGAGCACAACCGGATGAATGCGCTGGCGGCGACTGCAGCCGCGCTTGCCCTGAACACGGACATCGATTCGATTGCCAGAGGCCTGGCCTCGGTCGAGAGGCTTCCCGGGCGGTTGAGCGAGCGCGAGATGGGTGGCGGCTGGCATCTGATCGACGACAGCTACAACGCCAATCCGGCGTCGCTGCGCGCCGGATTGCAGGTGCTTGCCGCCCGCCCGGGCAAGCGCTGGCTGGCGCTGGGCGAGATGGCTGAACTGGGAGAACGAAGCACCGGGCTGCATGGTGAAATCGGGCGATATGCATGCGACCTCGGCATCGATCGGCTGTTCGCAATCGGCAGTCACGCCGGAACGGTGGTCGACGCATTCGGCGCCGGGGGCGAAGCGTTCGATGACCTGGACGCCATGGCGCGGCGCATGCTGGGCCTCATTGAATCGGGCGTGACCTGTCTGGTCAAAGGGTCGCGTTCGGCGCATATGGAACGGCTCATCGACCGGCTCAGCTTCGGAGAGGTGGCATCGTGTTGATGTGGCTGTTCGAGGACATCCTGGCGCTGGATATCGCGCTATTCGGGTTCATCACCTTCCGCACGATCATGGCGGCGCTGACGGCGCTGGTGGTTTCGCTGGCGGTAGGACCGGTGTTCATCCGCTACCTGACCGCGCGCAAGCTCGGACAACCGATCCGCGAAGTGGGCCCGCGCACGCATTTCGACAAGGCTGGAACGCCGACCATGGGCGGTGCGCTGATCCTGATCTCGGTGCTGGTATCGACCGTGCTCTGGGCCGACATCGTCAATCGCTACGTCTGGACCGTGCTTTTCGTGACTGCCGCGTTCGGCATGATCGGATTCGTCGACGACTATCGAAAACTGAAGTACAACGATTCAAAGGGTCTGAGCGCCATCGCCAAGTACGCGCTGCAGTCCCTTGCCGCATTGTGCGCTGCGGTGTTCCTGTACGCCACCGCGGACGTGCCCGGCGCCACGACGCTGCTGATGCCGTTCTTCAAGGATGTGATGCTGCCGCTGGGCCCGGCGTTCATCGTCCTGACTTATTTCGTGATCGTCGGGTCTTCCAATGCGGTCAACCTGACCGACGGGCTGGACGGCCTGGCGATCGTGCCGGCGGTGATGGTCGCGATCGGTCTCGGCATCTTCGCCTACGCCGCCGGAAACGCGATCTTCGCCGACTACCTCGGCTTCCCGTTCATTCCAGGGGCCGGGGAAGTGGCCATCATCTGTTCGGCGCTGGCCGGCGCCGGCCTCGGCTTTCTCTGGTTCAACACCTATCCGGCCCAGGTCTTCATGGGCGACGTGGGCGCGCTTTCGGTCGGCGCCGCGCTCGGCGTGATCGCTGTCATCGTGCGCCAGGAACTGGTGTTCTTCCTGATGGCCGGCATCTTCGTGCTCGAAACGGTCTCGGTGATCATGCAGGTGGCTTCGTTCAAGCTCACCGGCAAGCGCATCTTCCGCATGGCGCCCATCCATCACCACTTCGAACTCAAGGGTTGGCCCGAACCCAAGGTCATCGTGCGTTTCTGGATCATCGCCGTGATGCTGGTGCTGGTCGGTCTTGCAACCTTGAAGGTGCGCTGATGACCGCCGTGCGCAGACAGGCAAGGCGCTATTCCGATCCGGCCCGAGGCGTGTCGATAGATCAGCCGCTGGTACTTTCGATACTGGCGCTGCTGGCCATTGGGCTGGTCATGGTCGCATCCACTTCGGTGGCCGTGGCCGAGAAGTACTCGGTTGGAGAATGGCATTTCTTCAGCCGCCACCTGATATTCGTGGTGCTCGGCCTGGGCCTGGCTGTAGCTGTCCAATGGCTGAATACCTCAATTCTCGAGAAGACCGGCCGGATATGCCTGCTGCTGGCGTTGCTGCTGCTGGCGGCGGTGCTGGTTCCCGGCCTGGGCGTCACGGTCAACGGCGCCACGCGCTGGCTCAATCTGGGCCTGTTCCGGTTCCAGGTGGTCGAGGCGGTGAAACTGTTGATGATCATCTACATCGCCGGGTATCTCGCTCGCCGGCCCGGTCTTGGTGAGGCCGGCTTGATGGATACGCTGAAGCCGTTGCTGGTCGGCGGCCTGGTCGCCGCAATCCTGCTCAAGCAGCCGGATATGGGCTCGGCGCTGGTCCTGATGGCGATTCTGGGCGGAATGGTCTGGCTCGCCGGCGCAGCCTGGAAGTCGCTTTCGCTGCTGGGCCTTGCCGCGTTGCCACTGGTGACTTTCGCCGCGCTGGAACCTTACAGGCTGCAGCGCTTGACCAGCTTCGGCGATCCGTTTTCGGACCCGTACAACGCTGGCTTCCAGTTGGTGCAGGCGCTGATCGCCGTTGGCCGCGGCGAGGTCTCCGGCGTGGGCATAGGCGGCAGCGTGCAGAAACTGTTTTACCTGCCGGAGGCCCATACCGACTTCATTTTCGCCATCCTGGCCGAGGAACTCGGCCTTCTGGGCATCACTGCCGTACTGGCGCTGTTTGCCGTGCTGGTGGTGCGGATAATGCGCATCGGCTTGCGCGCGCACGCTGCTGGATCGGTATTCGCCGCGTTCACCACGTTTGGCATCGGGCTCTGGATCGGATTGCAGGCACTGGTCAGCATCGGCGTGAATCTCGGGGTGCTTCCGACCAAGGGCCTGACCCTGCCGCTCGTTTCTGCCGGGGGAAGCTCGATGCTGATGATGCTCCTCGGCCTCGGCCTGGTGGTCCGGATCGCGCGTGAACTCGACCAGCAGCAACTCGCACGGCCAAGACACCAGCGGGAGTGGGCGGCATGATGCGCCAGCCACACCCAAGCGCGATCTTCGAGCTTCCGAAAGGGGCCCGGGTCACGATTCTTGCCGGCGGCACAGGGGGCCATATCTTCCCGGGCCTGGCGGTGGCGCAGGTGCTGCGTGAAGCCGGTGCACAGGTGTCCTGGCTGGGCACGCCGCACGGACTGGAGAATCGCCTGGTTCCGGCCGCCGGCTTCGATTTGAACCGGGTCGGTATCCAGGGCTTGCGCGGTCGCGGGCTTGCGGGCTGGCTGGCGGCCCCGGTGCGCATCCTGCGCGCCATGCTGCAGGCGCGCAGGATCTTCAAGCAAGACCGCCCCGGCTGTGTGCTGAGCATGGGCGGTTACGCCGCGGGGCCGGCCGGCATCGCGGCAAGGCTGATGGGCATTGCGCTGGTCATTCACGAGCAGAATGCGGTGGCCGGCTGGACCAACCGCCTGCTCCGACCCTGGGCAAAAGCCGTGTGTACCGGTTTTCCCAACGTATTCGAGCGCGCGCTGGTGACCGGCAACCCGGTCCGTCGCGAAATCAGCGAACTGCCTGAGCCGGCAGTGCGCTACGAAAAAAGATCAGGACCGCTCCGGCTGCTGGTGATCGGCGGCAGTCAGGGCGCAAGCGTTTTCAACCAGGTGGTGCCCGAGGCCCTGGCCCGGCTTCCCGCCGAAGATCGTCCCGAAGTCCGGCACCAGGCCGGACGACAACTGCAACCGGCTGAACAGAATTACAACAATGCCGGGGTCGAGGCGCGCGTCGCCGAATTCGTGGACGATATGGCGGAAGCCTGGGCCTGGGCCGATTTTGCGATCTGCCGGGCCGGAGCACTGACCGTGGCCGAGCTCGCCGCCGCCGGGGTACCGGCCATCCTGGTGCCGTTCCCGGCCGCCGTCGACGATCATCAGACGGCGAACGCACGCTTCCTGGTCGACGCCGGTGCCGGCTGGCTGGTGCCGCAGGCTGAATTCACGCCGGGTCAGCTCGCCGGACTGATCGAAGGCCTGTCCAGACCGGAACTTGCGCGCATGGCGACGATCGCGCGCCGGCGGGCGGAGCCTGAATCTGCAGCCAAGGTGGCGCGAGTGTGCGCGGGAGTGCTGGCGTGAGGGTCGCGGAGCGTCCTGCACCAAGTCTCATGCACCGCGTGCGCCGGATTCACTTCGTCGGCATCGGCGGTGCCGGCATGAGTGGCATTGCCGAGGTCATGGCCAACCTCGGTTTCGAGGTCACCGGCTCGGACCTCAGGGCGTCGGCAGTGCTCGAGCACCTCCGTGCCGCCGACATCCGGATCTCGGTTGGACACGACCCGCGACTGGTTGAAAAGGTCGACGTGGTCGTGTCTTCCAGCGCCATCGCCGATGACAATCCGGAACTGCTGGCTGCACGCGCAGCGCGTATCCCGGTCGTCCCGCGGGCGGAAATGCTCGGCGAACTGATGCGTTTCCGGGCCGGGATCGCGGTTGCCGGCACGCACGGAAAGACCACCACCACGTCGCTGATCGCCAGCCTGCTGGCCGGCGCGGACATGGATCCCACGTTCGTCGTCGGCGGGCTGGTCAACGCCTTCGGCACCAACGCACGACTCGGCCAGGGGCGTTACCTGGTGGCCGAGGCCGACGAGTCGGATGCCTCGTTCCTGCTCTTGCAGCCGGTCATTTCTCTGGTCACGAACATCGACAGGGATCATCTGGATGCCTACCAGGGCAGCTTCGACCGCCTGCAGCAGTCGTTTCTGGAATTCCTGCATCACCTGCCGTTCTTCGGCGTGGCCGTCATGTGCATAGACGACCCGCACGTAGCCGAACTGGTCCCGTCCGTGGGCCGCACCGTCATCACCTATGGTCTGGCCGATGGCGCCGACGTGCGGGCCGAAAATATTCGGCAGCGTGGACGCACGATGAATTTTGATCTCCGGCTCCCCGGGCGCGATCAGGCGCTGAAGGTCAGCCTGGCGCAGCCGGGCCGTCACAACGTGCTCAATGCGCTGGGCGCGGCCGCCGTGAGCTGGGAACTCGGCCTCTCGCCCGAACAGATCGAGTCGGGCCTGAACGCATTCGCCGGCATCGGTCGGCGCTTCGAAGAGATCGGTGAATTGACGTTTCCGGCCGGCACGGCAACGGCGTTCGAAGACTACGGACATCACCCCACCGAGCTGGATGCCGTGATCCAGGCGGCGCGGGGCGGCTGGCCCGAGCGGCGGCTGGTGCTGGTGTTCCAGCCGCACCGGTTTACCCGTACTCGCGATCAGTTCGACGCTTTCGCGCGCGTTTTGTCCTCGGTCGACCTGGTGGTGCTGGTTGATATCTATGCGGCCGGCGAGGCGCCGATCCCGGGTATCGGTTCCGATGCGCTGGGTGCGGCGATCGAACAGCGCGGGGCCAGGGTCGAGCGGATCGCGACGCCAGACGACGCGGTCGCAGCGCTTGGCGGCATCATCGAGGATCAGGACCTGTTGCTGGTCATGGGCGCCGGTGACATCGGCGCGCTCGGCGGCATGCTCAAGGAGGCGTACACATGAGCCGCATCGACGCTGCCCGATTCGGTCGACTGGCGCTGGTCTACGGCGGCGAGAGCGCCGAGCGGGAAATTTCACTGCGCAGTGGCCGGGCGGTTGCTGCCGCGCTGCAGCGTCTGGGCGTCGCCCACACTACGTTCGACGGACCCCGTGCGCTTGTCGACGCGGCGCGCGAAGGCCAGGTCGACACGGTTTTCAACATGCTGCACGGCCGCGGCGGCGAAGACGGTTGCCTTCAGGGCGCGCTGACGCTTTACGGCGTTCCGTTCACGGGTTCCGGCGTGCTGGCTTCGGCGCTGACCATGGACAAGCTGCAGACCAAGCGTGTCTGGCGCGCGGTCGGCCTCCCGACACCTGAATGGCACGTTGCCGAAAAGCCGGACGATGCCGACCTCATTGCAGATGCTGCCGAGTTCCCGGTTTTCGTCAAACCGGCTCGCGAGGGGTCCAGCGTCGGCATGAGCCGGGTGCTCGAGCCCGCCGGGTTGAAACCCGCACTGCAGCGTGCGCTCGAACATGACCGAACGGCGCTGGTCGAACGGATGATTCAGGGGCCGGAATATACCGCCGCGATTCTGGATGACCAGGCACTGCCGCTGATCCGAATCGTCACCCCGCGCGAGTTCTACGATTTCGACGCCAAGTACGAGGCCGGCGATACCGAGTATCACTGCCCGTGCGGCCTGAACTCCGAGCTCGAGACCGAACTCCGTTCGCTTGCGCTGCGAGCCTTCGGTGTACTGGGCTGCAAGGGTTGGGGCCGGATCGATTTCCTGCTCGACGGCGACGGCAGGCCCTGGCTGCTGGAAGCCAACACGGTGCCGGGCATGACCGACCATTCCCTGGTGCCGATGGCCGCGGCGGCCGCCGACCTGGATTTCGATCAGCTGGTCGCACGCGTTCTCGAAACCGCGGGAGGTGCAGCATGCGGCGGATATTGATGTGGTTGCTGGCCCCGCTTGTCGTGGTTGCGCTGGCCGGCTCGGTCTGGTGGCTGGGCGGCTGGCACGAGGCCAGGCACTGGCCGATCCGGTGGCTGGAAGTCTCCGGTGACCTGGAGCGCCTGACCACGGCGCAGATTCGGGCGGCGGTGGCGCAGCAGGCCAGGCGCGGCTTCTTTGCTGTCGACGTTGACAGGGCGCGGGCCGAAGTCGAAGCGCTGCCCTGGGTTGAGCGGGCCTCGGTTTCACGGCACTGGCCCGATGCGCTGCAGATTTCGGTGAGCGAGCAGCAGGCCGTCGCCCGCTGGCAGGACCACGCCCTGGTCAGCCGCAGTGGCGAACTGTTCGAGGTCGCCGGCACCGGCGGCATGCAGGGTCTTGCGCGGCTCGACGGTCCCCAGGGCCGCGAGCTGGAAGTATTCGAAAGCTGGCAGCGGATGCGCGCCCGCCTCGCGACCCACGGGCTGGAGATTCGAAGCGTCGAACTCGATCCGCGTGGTGCATGGCGACTGGAGCTGGGCACCGGGCTGGAACTGCTGCTCGGCCGCGAAGACGTCTCAACGCGCCTGGAACGCTTCCTGAGCGTTCGTTCCGACCTGAATGCAATGAGCCGGATCGCCAGCATCGATCTGCGTTACCCGAACGGCCTGGCGTTGACCCGCCGCCCGGCGGACGTCGAACGGCTGACCCGTTCCAGCGAGCGCCCGGCGCCGCAATCCCGGCCCAACACACAAGCAGGAGCAGAACCGAATCATGGCTAGAAAGCCGGACAAGTCGCTGGTAGTCGGTCTGGACATCGGCACCAGCAAGATCGTGGCGATCGTCGGCGAGGTCCAGGACGACGGCCGGGTCGAGGTGATCGGCCTGGGCTCGCACGCGTCCAGGGGCCTCAAGCGCGGCATGGTGGTGGATATCGAATCCACCGAGCAGTCGATCCAGCGCGCGGTGGAGGAGGCCGAGCTGATGGCCGACTGCGAGATTCATTCGGTGTTCGCCGGCATCGCGGGCACCCACGTCAGTTCCCGTCATTCGCACGGTGCGGTGGCGATTCGCGATTCCGAGGTCGACGAGTCCGATGTCGAGCGCGTGCTCGAATCGGCACGCGCCGTGGCCATTCCGGCCGACCAGCGCATCCTGCACGTGCTGCCCAAAGGCTTCGTCATCGATTCGACCGACGGCATCCGCCAGCCGATCGGCATGTCCGGCGTTCGCCTTGAGGTGCAGGTGCACCTGGTCACGGCCGCGGTCAGCGCGGTGCAAAACGTCACCAAGTGCGTCGCCAGATGCGGCCTGCAGGTCGACGACCTGATCCTGCACCAGCTGGCGTCCAGCGAATCGGTGCTGTCCGAAGACGAGAAGGAGCTGGGCATCGCGCTGGTCGATATCGGCGCCGGCACCACCGATATCGCGGTGTTTGCCGACGGTGCCATCGCACACACGGCATGCATCCCGATCGCCGGCGACCTGGTCACCAGCGACATTGCCGTCGCGTTGCGCACGCCGACGCTGCACGCCGAGGAAATCAAGATCAAGTACGCCTGTGCGCTGGAGCAGCTGGCGTCCAGCGACGAGACCATCCAGGTGCCGTCTGTTGGCGACCGGCCGCCGCGCCGGCTGGAGCGTCAGACCCTGGCCCAGGTGGTCGAGGCGCGCTATCGAGAACTGTTCAACCATGTGCACAAGCAGCTGCGCCAGTCGGGTTGCGAAAACCTGGTGCCGGCCGGCCTGGTGCTGACCGGCGGCGGGGCGCGCATGGAGGGCGTCGTCGAACTGGCCGAGGAAATCATGCACATGCCGGTGCGCCTGGGCGCGCCCCAGCACGTCAGCGGTCTTTCGGAAGTAGTCAACAACCCGATCCACGCGACCGGCGTGGGCCTTTTGCTGCGCGGCAGCAAGCTCGACAGACCCGGTACCGGACGCGGCCGGCCGCGCGGTGCGGCCGGCAGCATGATCGAGCGTTTCAAGCAGTGGTTTCAGGGCGAGTTCTGAATGAATTTGATCAGTCACCCAATTTTCAATTTCAAGGTTGCGGGCAAGGCAGTGCGCGGCACCAAGCGAACGACAAGATTCGCGTGTCGCGTGCTTTCCGAACCCCGTGTTCAAAACGGCGAGAGCAAGGAGACCCATCATGGCATTTGAACTGGTAGAAAACTACACACCGAGCGCAACGATCAAAGTCCTCGGCATCGGGGGCGGCGGGGGAAACGCTGTCAACCAGATGCTGGACGCGGCGATCGAGGGCGTCGAATTCATTTCGATCAATACCGACGCGCAGGCGCTCAAGAGCTTTTCGGGCAAGTCGACGCTGCAGATCGGCTCGAGCGTCACAAAGGGTCTGGGCGCGGGCGCCAACCCGGAAGTCGGGCGTCAGGCCGCGCTGGAAGACCGCGATCGCATCTGCGAGATGCTGCAAGGCTGCGACATGGTTTTCATCACCGCCGGAATGGGCGGTGGCACCGGCACCGGCGCGGCGCCGGTGATTGCGCAGACGGCCAAGGAAATGGGCATTCTCACGGTGGCCGTGGTCACCAAGCCGTTCCCGTTCGAGGGCCAGCGTCGCCTCGGCGTGGCGCAGCAGGGTATCGACGAGCTGACCCACCACGTCGACTCGCTGATCACCATCCCGAACGCCAAGCTGCTGAGCGTGCTCGGCCCGGACATCACCCTGCTCAACGCGTTCAAGGCCGCCAACCAGGTGTTGTCGGGCGCGGTTCAGGGAATCGCCGAGCTGATCACCCGCCCGGGGCTGATCAACGTCGATTTCGCCGACGTGCGCACCGTGATGTCCGAAATGGGCATGGCGATGATGGGTTCCGGCAGCGCAACCGGACAGGACAGGGCGCTGATGGCCGCCCAGTCTGCGATCGGATCCCCGCTGCTCGAGGACATCAACCTGGCGGGCGCCTGCGGCATCCTGGTCAACGTCACGGCCGGCATGAACCTGTCGATGCGCGAGTTCGAGGAAGTCGGATCCACCATCGCCGATCTGGCCAGTGAGGATGCCACGGTGGTCATGGGCACGGTGATCGACCCGGACATGAACGACGAAATCCGGGTCACCGTAGTGGCCACCGGGCTCGGCCAGAAGCGGATGCAGCGCAAGGAAAAGCCGATGCAGATCGTGCGCACCGGCACCGACGACCTGCCGGTATTCAGCGACGAAGAAGCGCCGGAGCAAAAGTCGGGACCGCGCGGCGGTAGTCGCGAATCGCAAAGTCAGCGGGAAGCCGAGCAAAAAGAGTTCGAGTACCTCGACATCCCGGCCTTTCTGCGCAATCAGGCCGACTGACTTCGGCCGCGGCGCCAGTCGAATCCGGACGGTCACTCGCCGGGCCGTTCGGATCGACATCCCATTGCGCGCCCGGCCGTTTGATAAACAGTTCACGTTTTTTCCGGTCCGGATGTCAGATTTTCGCAACATTTCCGGAGGGTCGACAGCCTCTGTGCTACTATCGCGCGGATTTGCAAAGGAGCGTGCCGGGCCAGTGATAAAGCAGAGAACCCTGAAAAACGTCATTAGGGCGACGGGCGTTGGCATGCACAATGGCGAGAAGGTCGTCATGACGCTGAGGCCGGCGCCGGTCAATACCGGAATCGTGTTTCGCAGGGTCGATCTTGATCCGGTGTTCGAAATACCCGCGGTCCCCGATCGCGTCGGGGACACTGCGCTGTCGACTACGCTGGTAGGTGAGGACGGCACGCGCGTGGCCACGATCGAGCATCTCATGTCTGCCCTGGCAGGCCTGGGCATCGACAATCTGTACGTTGACCTGAGCGCGTCCGAAGTGCCGATCATGGACGGCAGCGCCGGGCCATTCGTGTTTCTGATCCAGTCGGCGGGCATTGCCGAGCAGGCGGCGCCGAAGCGATTCATTCGAATCAAGAAACCGCTGGAGCTTGTCGACGGCGACAAATGGGTGCGCTTCGAACCCTACGACGGGTTCCGCGTGGCCTTCGAGATCGAATTCGATCACCCGGTGTTCCGAAGCCGAAACTGCAAGGTGGATCTCGACTTTTCGACCACCTCCTATCTCAAGGAAGTGGCGCGGGCGCGCACGTTCGGGTTCATGCGCGACATCGAGTTCCTGCGTCAGCGTAATCTGGTGCTGGGCGGCAGTCTGGACAACGCCGTCGTGGTCGACGACTATCGGGTACTCAATGCCGACGGGCTGCGCTACGACGACGAGTTCGTCAAGCACAAGGTGCTCGACGCGATTGGCGACCTGTATCTGCTCGGGGCAAGTCTTATCGGCCGATTCGTGGGCTACAAATCGGGCCATGAGCTCAACAATGCCTTGCTGCGAGAATTGCTGGCACAGCGGGAGGTCTGGGAAGAAGTGACTTTCCCGGATGATGCCGGTGCGCCCATTTCGTACCTGCAGCCGGCCCAGGCATTCTAATGTACCCCGTCGCTAATCCTGTAACTTTCAGCGAGCCGTAACGCCGCAGATGAGCGCTTTCCGGCTCGCTGAAAGTTACAGGATTAGCGACCGGCTACACTAAGGTACCGCCGACGCGACCCGAATCCACGCCGAGCGCGTTTCAGGGCGTTCGGCCAATCTCCGGCGTAACGATAACCCGGCTGCGTGCCAATTTTTCCGGCCAGTGCCGACGGGCGGCTTCGAGCAGTGAATCCGCCAACAGACGCGCCTGTGTCGCGCGTGCCGATGATCCGGCCGCGATGACAAGACAATCGCCGTCCACGCAGGCGACCATGATTTCGCCACGCGCCGGTTCCGGAATGAGCTCGACCAGTCGCGCGTTCAGCGCCATGTAGGCCTCGGCGCGACGCAGCACCTGGCCCAATCCGCCTTGACCGCGAGCGATGACGTCGACGCGTCGGGCCCGGTCGCGCCTGTCCCCGTATTGTTGCCTGTGGTCGTTTGCTGTCATGCGCGCCAGTCTATCCGGTTGCCGCACCGCGTGACTTGCCTCGGAGGCGCCCCGGACACTTTCTGGCGACCGGAGTTGGTCGCAAGGTTGGCCCCGAGTGCCGGAATTGGCTAAAATGTGGGATTGCCCCGCTTGACGGGCTCGGGGTTCAACCCCATCTAATTCTGTCACGCCGCGGGTTTCCGCGAGGCTTTCGCGCGACTGTCGCTCGATTTTCGGACGATTTTCGGTCTATTTTCGGTTTATTTTCGGTTTAACAGGCAGCAAACTCTTATGCTCAAAAGCTTGATAACAAAGCTGGTCGGAAGCCGCAACGAGCGATTGCTCAAGCAACTCGGCAGGAATATCCAGCAGATCAATGAACTGGAAGCGCAGACCCAGCCGCTCAGCGACGATCAACTCAAGGCAAAGACGGCCCAGTTTCGCAAGCGCCTGGAAGACGGTGAAACGCTGGACGATCTGTTGCCCGAGGCTTTTGCAGTGGTCCGCGAAGCGTCGGTTCGTACTCTGGGCATGCGCCATTTCGACGCTCAGATGATCGGCGGCATGGTGCTGCACCAGGGCAAGATTGCCGAGATGAAGACCGGGGAGGGCAAGACCCTGGTGGCGACCCTGGCGGTATATCTCAACGCGTTGCCCGCCCGGGGCGTCCACGTGGTGACGGTCAACGACTACCTGGCGCGCCGCGACTCGGAATGGATGAAGCCGATCTACGAGGCGCTGGACATGACCGTCGGCGTATGCGTTCCCGGCATGAATCCCGCTGCCAAACGGGCGTCCTACGCCTGCGACATCACCTACGGCACCAATAACGAGTTCGGATTCGACTATCTGCGCGACAACATGGCCTTCTCGCTGGAGCAGAAGGTGCAGCGCGAGCAGCATTTCGCCATCGTCGACGAGGTCGATTCCATCCTGATCGACGAGGCCAGGACCCCGCTGATCATCTCCGGTCCGGCCGACGAAGGCCCCGAGCTGTACATCAAGATCAACCGAATCGTACCGAATCTCGAGGTTCAGAAAGAAGAGGACGGCCCCGGCGATTTTTCGCTCGACGAGAAGTCGCGCCAGGTCCACCTGACCGAGGACGGCATGGCCAGGGTCGAGGGCCTGTTGTCGCAGGCCGGACTTCTGACTGAAAACGAAAGTCTTTACGACGCCAACAACCTGGCGCTGATGCATACGCTCAACGCGTGCCTCCGGGCGCATCACCTGTTCAACAAGGATGTCGACTACATCGTCAATGACGGCGAGGTTGTCATCGTAGACGAGTTCACCGGTCGCACGATGCCGGGCCGACGCTGGTCCGACGGTCTGCACCAGGCCATCGAGGCCAAGGAAGGCGTGCCCATTCAGCGCGAAAATCAGACGCTGGCCTCGATTACCTTCCAGAATTATTTCAGGCTCTACGACAAGCTCTCCGGCATGACCGGCACGGCGGATACCGAAGCCTACGAATTCCAGAGCATTTACGGCCTGGAAGTGGTCGTGATTCCGACCAACAAGCCGATGATCCGCAAGGACAACGCCGACCTGGTGTTCCTGACCACGGCCGAAAAGTACGCAGCGATCGTCGAGGACATCAAGGAGCGCACCGCCATTGGTCAACCGGTGCTGGTCGGCACGACCTCGATCGAGACGTCCGAACTGCTGTCGCGCGAACTGACCAACTCGAAGATCGGGCATGAAGTGCTCAACGCCAAGCACCACGAGCGCGAGGCCCAGATCATCGCCCAGGCCGGGCAGCCGGGTGCGGTGACCATCGCGACCAACATGGCCGGCCGGGGTACCGACATCGTGCTCGGCGGCAGCCTGGACGCGCAGCTTGCCGAACTCGGCGAGGACGTGCCGGAAAAGAAGATCCGCGAAATCAAGGACGAGTGGCAGCGCCGGCACGAAAAGGTCATCGAGGCCGGCGGTCTGCACATCATCGGTACCGAGCGGCACGAATCCCGGCGTATCGACAACCAGCTTCGAGGCCGTTCCGGCCGCCAGGGCGATCCCGGCTCCAGCCGCTTCTACCTGTCGCTGGAAGACAGCCTGATGCGCATCTTCGCCTCCGATCGCCTCGGCAACATGATGCAGAAGCTGGGCATGGAGCAGGGCGAAGCCATTGAGCATCCCTGGGTGAGCCGGGCCATCGAGAACGCACAGCGCAAGGTCGAGGCGCACAACTTCGACATCCGCAAGAACCTGCTGGATTTCGACGATGTGGCCAACGACCAGCGCCGCGTGATCTACGCGCAGCGCAACGAGCTGATGGAGGCCGACGATGTGCACGATTACATCGAGGAAATGCGCGCGGAAGTCTTCCACGACCTCATCAGTCGCTACATTCCACCGCAGTCCATCGAAGACATGTGGGACGCCGAGGGGCTGGAGAAGTCGCTTGAAGGCGAATTCGGTATCGACGCGCCGATACGGGACTGGCTTGCTGCCGACGAGGATCTGACCGAAGAAGGCATCCGCGAGCGGGTCATGGCGCGCGTCGAGGCGCACTTCGCCGCCAAGGAGGCCGAGACCGGCAGCGACGTGATGCGCCATTTCGAAAAGGCGGTCATGCTCAACGTACTCGACCAGCAGTGGAAGGAACACCTGGCGAGCATGGATTATCTGCGCCGCGGCATCCATCTCAGGGGCTTTGCCCAGAAGAAACCTCAGCAGGAATACAAGCGCGAAGGCTTCGAGATGTTCACCGACATGCTGGCCAGCATGCGCTTCGAGGTCATCAAGATCCTGGCGCGCGTCCAGGTTCGTTCCGAGCAGGACGTTGCGGCCGTCGACGAGCAGCGCAGACGCGAGCAGCCGATGGAGTTCCAGCATCGGGATTCCGCGGCCCTGACCAACGCCCCGGCCGGCGGCCAGGCTGCTGGCTCCGGCGGCAGCACCGAGGCCTCCGATCAGCCGTTCGTGCGCGAGGGCCGCAAGGTAGGCCGCAACGAACCCTGTCCCTGCGGATCGGGGAAAAAGTACAAGCAGTGCCACGGGAAGCTCGATTAGGTTCGGTTAGCCGATTGACTGGTTAGCTGGTTGACTGGTTGAAACCAGCGAACAAGCCAACGAGCAAACCAGCCAACCGGTCGGACGGTTGCATTCCGTCGGCAGGGTCGCTATATCAAACCGGAAGGGCGCGGAGGACCGCGTCTTCGCGGGTTCCGGCGCGCCGGGGCGTCAGACACAGGCGCTTGCGATGTGGGATAATCCGCGGCTGATATGAAACCTTGATTCGGCGCGCGACCGGTGGAATTTTCGGTAGCGACCCAATCCCAACGAGAGATTCGATCATGCTTGAGTTTTTGTCCGACCTTTTGATCCCTTCAGCGATGGCCCAGGCCGCAGGCGAACAGCCGAGCATGCTGGCCTCGATTCTGCCGCTGGTATTCATCGTCGTGATCTTCTGGCTGCTGATCATTCGGCCGCAGATGAAGCGCACCAAGCAGCATCGCGAACTGGTCTCGAACCTTGCCGTGGATGACGAAATCGTCTCCGCCGGCGGGCTGCTGGGCAAGGTGACCGAAGTGGGCGACAACTTCATCAAGGTCGAACTCGCCGACGGCGTGCTGGTCAAGATGCAGAAGAGTTCGGTCGGACAGGTGGTCCCCAAGGGCACGTTCGATTCCGCCGCCTGAGCGCTGGAACCATCGTCCGCGCCCTGCAGCGGGCGCGCTCGCTGAAACATCGAGCGACAAGCACAAGTCGCAAGAACAACAAACCGGTTGATCCATGAATCGATATCCCGCCTGGAAGTACATTCTCCTGACCGCCGTCGTGGCGTTCGGCATCATTTACGCGCTACCCAATCTTTTCGGCGACGACCCAGCGGTCCAGGTTTCCTCGGCCCGCGGGTTCGAACTCGATCCGGCGCTGCAGGGCGTCGTTGAGGAAACCGTCGAGGCCGAGGAAATCCAGACCAGATCGACGGAATTCACCCCCGAGCGACTGATGGTGAGGGTCGACAGCTCGGAACAGCAACTGGCCCTGGCCGATGCGTTGCGCGAAGAACTCGGCGACGCCTATGTCGTGGCCCTGAATCTGGCGCCGGCCACGCCCGGCTGGCTGAGAGCGCTCAGCGCTTCGCCCATGGTGCTGGGCCTGGACCTGCAGGGCGGGGTGCACTTCCTGATGGAAGTCGACATGGAGACCGCGCGTTCCCAGCAACTGGAGCGCTTCGTCGACGACATCCGAAACCTGCTCAGGGACCAGAGCATCCGCTATCGTTCGGTCCGGGCCGACCGCGAGGCGCTGGTCGCCGAACTGCGAACGCCGGAGGACCGCCAGACGGCGATGGCCCAGATTGCGCTCGACCTGCCCGAGCTGGAGCTGGAAGCGTTCGACGGCGGCGAGACCTTCAACATTCGCGCCACGGTCCGTCCCGAGGTGATGACGGAACTGCAGCAGACCGCGCTGCAGCAGAACATCACGACCCTGCGCAACCGGGTCAACGAGCTTGGCGTGGCCGAGCCGATCATCCAGCAGCAGGGCGCCGACCGAATCGTGGTGCAGCTGCCGGGCGTGCAGGACACGGCCGAAGCCAAGCGCATCCTGGGCGCCACGGCGACGCTTGAATATCGCGCGGTCGACGAGCAGAACGACCCCTTCGAGGCGCAGCGAACCGGCAGGGTGCCGCCGCAGTCCCGCCTTTACGAGACGCGCGAGGGCCAGCCCATACTGCTGTCGAGGCGCCTGATCGCCTCGGGCGACAACCTCACCAGCGCCTCGGCCGGCTTCGACCAGCAGACCGGGTCGCCAATGGTGCGCGTGAACCTGGACGCGGTGGGCGCGCGCCGGATGTTCGAATTCACCAGCGAGAACGTCGGCAATCGCATGGCGGTCGTGTTCATCGAACAGCGACCGGAAACCAGCATCGTCGACGGCGAGGAAGTGCGCGAGACGCGTCGCGTCGAGGAAGTCATCTCGGTGGCCGTGGTGCGCGAGCCGTTCGGGCGGGAATTCCAGACAACCGGCCTGGGCTCGGCCCGCGAGGCCAGCCAGTTGGCGCTGCTGTTGCGCGCCGGGGCACTGGCCGCCCCGGTCGAGATCATCGAGGAACGCACGGTCGGCCCGAGCCTGGGCGCCGACAACATCGAGCAGGGCTTCAACTCGGTCATCATCGGGTTCTGCCTGGTGCTGGTGCTGATGGCGATCTACTACAAGGTGTTCGGACTGGTCGCCAACCTGGCGCTGACCGCCAACCTTGTGCTCATCATCGCGCTGCTTTCGATGATAGGTGCCACGCTGACCCTTCCCGGCATCGCCGGCATCGTGCTGACGGTCGGCATGGCGGTGGATGCCAACGTGCTGATCTTCGAGCGAATACGCGAAGAACTGCGACTGGGCAACACACCGCAGGCCGCGATTCGCGCCGGCTACGACAAGGCCTTTTCGACCATCGCCGATGCCAACGTCACCACGCTGATCGCGGCGCTGGTGCTGTTCATGTTCGGCACCGGACCGGTCAAGGGCTTCGCGGTCACGCTGTCGCTGGGCATCGTGACCTCGATGTTCACCGCCATCTTCGGTACCCGCGGCGTCGTGAATCTGATCTACGGCGGGCGCAAGCGCGTCAAGTCATTGGCACTTTGAGCCGCCGGCCACAAGGACGCTAACAGCATGGACATCATTCGCAACAATACCCGCATCGATTTCATGGCACGGCGCAGGATCGCGCTGATTTTCTCGATGATCCTGATCGTGGCGAGCATCGGTTCGCTGGTGAGCCGCGGGCTCAATTTCGGGCTCGACTTCACCGGCGGCACGCTGATCGAGATTTCGTATCCGGAAGCGCCCGACCTTGCCAACGTGCGCGGCGCCCTGGACGAGGCCGGCTACGAGAATTTTTCGGTCCAGACCTTCGGCACCTCGCGCGATATCGTGGTGCGCTTGCCGCCGGAAGTCGCGGCCGAAGAGGGCGCCGACGTCAGTACCGCGGCGCTGGAGGCATTGTCGTCGGTCGATGCCGGCGTCGAAGTTCGCCGGGTCGAGTTCGTGGGTCCGCAGATCGGCGAGGAATTGGCCAACCAGGGCGGTCTGGCCCTGCTGTACGCGCTGGCCGGGATTCTGCTGTACGTCTCGTTCCGGTTCCAGTGGCGGTTCGCGGTCGGCGCAGTCGCCGCGCTGGTTCACGACGTTATTATTGTGCTCGGGATGATTTCGCTGTTCCAGATCAGCTTCGACCTGACCGTCGTCGCCGCATTGCTGGCGGTCATTGGCTACTCGCTCAACGACACCATTGTGGTCTACGACCGGTTGCGCGAAAACTTCCGGGTCAAGCGCAAGGGCACGGCCAGGGAGTTGACCAACCTGTCGATCAACCAGATGTTGTCGCGTACCGTGATGACGTCGCTGACCACGCTGCTGGTCTTGATCGCGCTGTTTTATTTTGGTGGCGAGATCATTCATGCATTTGCCTACACGCTGATCGTCGGCGTCGTCGTCGGTACCTATTCATCCATCTTTGTCGCCAGCACTGCCGCGCTGGTTCTCGGCGTGTCCAAGCAGGACTTGATGCCGGTGGTCAAGGAAGGCGCCGATCAGCCCGACCAGGAAGACCTGCCCGCCCGGTTCAGGAATACCTGAGGCCGATATGAAGTCCGTCCTGGCAGCAATTCTGATCGCACTGCCGCTGCTGGCCGTGGGCCAGCCCGCGCCGGCCGATGGCCTGGAAGAGACGCGTTACCGGGTCGAATCGGCGGTCTGGTGCTCAGGGGAACTCCGCGGGGAGCCGGAACTGGTGCTGCAGCCCGGCGTCCCGGGGGTTTTCGAAATTCACAGTCCCGATTCATCATGGCGGCTCAGCGTCGAGGTCGAACCCCCCGCTGCGTCCGAAGGCGCACCGGACGCGCTGTGGTTCAAGGTCGGCATCGAGCAGCAGGTCGACGGACGCTGGGAGTTTCTGACCGATACCATGCTGGGCACGCCGCTGGGCAAGCCGGGCATCATCACCGTTGTCGAAGAGGGCGAACAGGATTCCGGCCCCGAAACCGCGCCGCTGTACGTCGAAATGACAGCCAGCCGCATCGACCCCGCGCAAGAATCCTGAGAGGCTACGCGTCGCCGGCCTCGAAGTTGCAACAGCAAGGGCAAAGAATCAAGACCGCTCTCGCAAAGGCGCGAAGGAAAAGCAATTCAAGTCCAATGGATTGCTCTCTCGTTTTTTCTGCAGTTCTTCGCGCCTTTGCGCCTTCGCGAGAGCCGTCTTGATTCTTTGCTGTTGACTGGCCTTTCGCAAGCGGCTCAGGCAAGCTGGCCCAGTTCGCTCTCCACGGCATCCACCAGTCGCTCTTCGCGCAGCAGGCGAGCACAGTTCTCGATGTCGGCACCGACTTCGTAATCCTCTTCGGCATGCCCCACCGCCTCGCGCACCGCGGCATGCGCCACGGCCACGCCGCGCCCGGGTTGCAAGGGTGCTCGAAAGTCCAGCGCCTGGGCGGCGGTGAGCATTTCGACGGCCAGCACCTGCTCGGTGTTGCGCAGCACCGACAGCAGCTTGAGCGCGCTGATCGATCCCATCGAGACGTGGTCTTCCTGGCCCAGACTGGTCGGAATCGAATCGACGCTGGCCGGATGGCACAGGACCTTGTTTTCGCTGACCAGCGCCGCGGCGGTGTACTGGGGAATCATGAAGCCGGAGTTGATGCCGGTGTCGGCCATCAGCAGCGTCGGCAGGCCGTCGTGGCCGGCCAGCAGCAGGTAGGTCCGGCGTTCGGAGATGCTGGCCAGCTCGGCCAGCGCAATCGCGGCGTAGTCCATTGCCAGCGCCAGCGGCTGGCCGTGAAAGTTGCCGCCCGACACGATGTCGCCGTTGTCGAACACCAGCGGGTTGTCGGTGACCGAGTTCAACTCGCGCTCGACGATGTCGGCGGCATGGGTCAGCGCGTCGCGGCTGGCGCCGTGCACCTGGGGAATGCAGCGCAGCGAATACGGGTCCTGGACCTTGCCGCAGTCGCGGTGAGAGGCCAGGATCTCGCTGTGCTCGAGCAGGCGGCGGACGTTCGCCGCGGCCTTGACCTGGCCCGGGTGCGGTCGCAGCTGGTGAATGCGTTCGTCAAAGGGTCGGGCCGAGCCCTGCAGCGCCTCCAGGCTCATTGCGCCGAGAACGTCGGCGGCCGCGACCAGCCGGATACAGCGGCTGAGCACGAATGCGCCGCACGCCGCCATCAACTGGGTGCCGTTGATCAACGCCAGGCCGTCCTTTGCGGCGAGTGCCACCGGCTTCATGCCGGCTCTTTCGAGTGCGGTGGCGGCGGGCTCCGGCCCGCTGAAGTCGGGTTTCCAGCACTGGCCGGCCCCGATCAGCGGCAAGCTCATGTGGGCCAGCGGCGCCAGATCGCCAGACGCGCCCACGCTGCCTCGCGAAGGAATCCACGGCACGATGTCATTGTCATCCAGCGCCAGCAGCTGCCGGAACACGGGTTCGGAAATGCCTGAATAGCCCAGTGCGAGGGCGTGAATCTTCAGCCGCAGCATCAATCGGCTGATCTGCGGGTGCAATGGATCGCCAGTGCCGCAGGCGTGCGACAGCAGCAGATTGCGCTGAAGCTCGGCCAGGCGCGTCGGGTCGATGCGCTTGTCGGCCAGTGCGCCGAAACCGGTATTGATGCCGTAGATCGGCGTGTCGGCAGTGAGCGCGCGTTCCACGTGTCGCCGTGAATCGGCGACTAGCGTGGCATCGGCCCTCAGTTGACGCATGCGTTGGTCGAGGTCGGTGTTCAGCGTGTTCAGCGAGATGCAATTGAGCATGGGCTTTCCGCAGTTTCGGCGCGTGAAAAGAACGGCGTGTTTTCATGCGGCTCGATGACAAGCCGCGTACAACAACATGGCAGAATAACCGAATGAATATCAACCTGTATCCGCGAACCGGCTTTTCTATCGTGCTGGGCCTCAGCCTGGCGTTGCTGGGCTTTGCCTACTATTCTCAATACGCACTGGGCTACGAACCCTGTCCGCTGTGCATTCTCCAGCGCGGCGCATTCATCATCATCGCGCTGGGGGCGCTTGCCGGCGCCGCCCACGGCAGCCGCGGCGGTTTGCGCTGGCTTTACGGCGGCGTGGTGTTCGCCGGCGGCGCCTGGGGCGTCGCGACGGCCGGACGGCACCTGTGGCTGCAAAGCCTGCCGCCGGACCAAGTGCCCGAATGCGGTCCCGGTTTCGATTTCATGCTCGAGTATTTCTCGCTCGGCGAGGCAATAACGTCTGCGTTTACCGGTTCGGGCGAGTGTGCCGAGGTCGACTGGACCTTTCTCGGGCTGGCCATGCCGGCCTGGACGCTGATCTGGTATGTTGTGCTCATGCTGATAACTGCGTTTTCACTGCGCAAGACGTAATGCCATGAGCGAGACACTCAAATCGATCACGCCGGCCAAGGACTGGGCCGTGGATTCCTGGAAGCGCAAGGAAGCGCTGCAACAGGCGCGCTACGACGATCAGGATGCCCTGGATCGTTCGCTGCGCCATCTCTCGGAACTGCCGCCACTGGTTACGTCCTGGGAGATTCTCAACCTTCGCCAGCAGCTTGCCGAGGCCCAGTCCGGTAAGCGTTTCCTGCTGCAGGGGGGCGACTGCGCCGAGATTTTCGACGAATGCCGGCCCGAGATCATCGCCAATCGACTCAAGGTTTTGCTGCAGATGTCGCTGGTGCTGGTTCAAGGGATGGAAATGCCCGTGGTTCGCATCGGGCGCTTTGCCGGTCAGTACGCCAAGCCGCGGTCGGATGATTTCGAGACCCGCGACGGGGTCGAACTGCCGACCTACCGCGGTGATCTGGTCAATTCTCCCGAGTTCACGCTGGCCGCGCGCAGACCGGATCCGGAGCGGATGATCAGGGCCTATTCGCGGTCGGCCATGACCATGAATTTCGTCCGCGCACTGGTCGACGGCGGTTTTGCCGACCTGCACCATCCCGAGTACTGGGATCTGGGCTGGGTGGAGCATTCGCCGCTGGCGCGTCAGTTCCACCGCATCGCCGATTCCATCGGACACTCGGTACGGTTCATGGAGACGGTCACCGGGCAAATGCCGGGCAGCGTCCGCCGGGTCGATTTCTTCACCTCTCATGAAGCCCTGCACCTGCACTATGAGCAGGCGCTGACCCGCAAGGTGCCGCGCCAGTGGGGCTGGTTCAATCTTTCGACGCATTTTCCGTGGATCGGCATGCGTACCGCCGGCATGGACGGCGCGCACCTGGAAATGTTTCGCGGCATCCGCAACCCGGTCGGGGTCAAGGTCGGTCCCGGCATGTCGCCGGACTGGCTCAAGAGCCTGATACGTGTGCTCAATCCGGACGAGGAGCCGGGCCGGCTGGTGCTGATCCACCGCATGGGCGCCGACGGCATCGGCGACAAGCTGCCCGGGCTGATTCAGGCCGCAAAGGCGACCGGATCGCCGCTGCTGTGGATCTGCGACCCGATGCACGGCAATACCGAGAAGACCTCTACCGGGGTAAAGACGCGACGGTTTTCGAACATCCAGGCCGAACTCGAGCAGGCGTTCGAGATTCACGCCGCATGCGGTTCGCGTCTCGGCGGCGTGCATCTGGAGTTGACCGGCGAAAACGTCACCGAATGCATCGGCGGCGCGCGCGAACTCAACGAGCACGACCTGTCCCGGGCCTACAAGACGACAGTCGACCCGCGCCTGAACTACGAGCAGGCGCTCGAACTGTCGATGCTGATCGTCGGCAAGCACCAGAGCCTGCAAGGCTGATATTCCCCGACGACGGAATTGGAAAGCTGTCTGGCCGCTGGCTGCAATCGGGCAAACGACCACCCGGTTCGGTTCAATTGCTGCTGCTTTAGTTGTACCCGATCCACACCGCGACCACCATCGCCAGCGCGGCCATGGCCAGCAGCTTGAGAATCAGCGGAAAGACGAACCGGAACCAGCGCGCGTAGGGAATGCCGGCCAGGCCGAGAATGCCCATCAGCACCGGGTTGGTCGGCACGATCATGTTCATGAAGCCATCGCCGAACTGGTAGGCAAGCACCGAGACCTGGCGCTCGACGCCGACCAGGTCGCCGATCGGCGCCATCAGCGGCATGGTGAGATAAGCCTGACCGGAGCCGCTTGACACGAAAATGTTCATCACGCTCTGGATGCCCAGCATGCCGACCGCGGATAACTCGGCCGGCAGGCCTACAAGCGGGCTGGCCATGGCGTTGACGATGGTGTGCAGCACCTGTCCGTCCTCCAGCAGCAGCGCAATCGCCCGGGCGAAACCGATCAGCACCGCCGTGCCGGCCAGTTCGGCCGCGCCGTTGCTGAACGTCACAGCCAGTCGGTCGATGCCCATCCGGGCGATCAACCCGACGATGATCGACAGCGCGATGAACATCGCGCCCAGTTCCACAAGGTACCAACCGTGTGCCTTGATGCCGTAGACCAGCAGCGCCAGCGCGCCGAACGTGGCTGTCAGCACCGCGATCCGGGGCCCGGTCATCGGTACTTTTTCGGCCTGCGGCGGCGGCTGGGCTTCGTCGATGCCGTGGACCAGGCTGGCCTCGGGATTGCGCTGCACCTTGCGCGCGTAGGCCCAGACATGATGCACGCCGACCGCCAGAAAAGGCGCGAACAACACCGCCCGGTAACCCAAACCGGACCCCGGCTGAAGCTCCGCCACGTCCTGGGCGATGAACAGCGTAAAGGGGTTGATCAGCGTCGCGCCGTAACCCACGCCGTAGCCGACCACCATGATGCCTATGGCCGCCACGGTATCCATTCGCATGGCCACGCAGACCGCAATCAGGATGCCGGCGAACGGAATGTATTCTTCGGCCATGCCCAGGGTGGCCGACGCGGCGGCGAACAGGAACACGCCGAAGAAGATCAACAGGCCCGAATTATGGCTGTAGCGCTCTATCACGCTGCCCAGGAAGGCGTCGATGGCGCCGGTTTCCCGAATCACCCGCAGCGCGCCACCGATGATCAGCACGAAAAAGATGATGCCCTGGGCATCGGCCATCGCCCGCGGCACCGAGGTGAACAGCGACCACGGCGAAAGCTTGCCGGCGTCTTCAAGCGTGTCGTAAGTGCCGGGCACCACGACTTCGCGCCCGGATTCGTTGACTACGGTATCGAACTGACCGGCCGGCAGAATCCAGGTCAGCACCAGCGCCACGATCATCATGATGAACATCAGCGCCAGCGTGTGCGGAATGCGGAACGGTGAGGTCTTCGGGGCTGGCTGTGATTCGGTCATCGGAATTCCGGGCCTGTCGGGCAGGCATTGTTGTTGTGGTGGCCGTATTGTAGGCAGGCGCGGCCGGGATTGCGAATCGGTGCTCATCCAAAAAAAGCAGAGCAGCTCTCGCGAAGCCGCCAGGACGCGAAGGAAGGCGCAAGAGGCAAAAGGAGAAAGGAGAAAGGATGGATTTCCCGCGGAGAAGGTGACAAAGGCACGGGCCTGCCCGTACTTTGCTCTTCCTTCGCGTCCTGGCGGCTTCGCGAGAGCCAATCTGTCTTTTACCGTTGATTCTCCCCGACCTCAGCGGGCCCGTTGCTCCCTGATTGCCGGCAGCCCGATGTTTCGGGAAAGACGCAAACAGGCTATAATTGCGGGATTTACCTGCCGGAGGCTCGTGCCATGCGACTGATCGAGGAAGCGCTGACATTCGACGATGTTTCGCTGGTGCCCGCGCACTCCGATGTGCTGCCGCGCGACGTGGATCTGACCACGCGTGTGACCCGCGACCTGGTGATCAATATCCCGCTGATGTCGTCGGCCATGGACACGGTGACCGAGGCGCGCCTGGCGATCGCGATGGCCCAGGCCGGCGGGGTGGGCGTGATGCACAAGAACATGACCATCGACGAGCAGGCTCACCAGGTTCGGGTGGTCAAGAAGTACGAAGCCGGCGTCATCAAGGATCCGATCACGGTCGGACCACAGACCACCATCCGCGAAGTGCTCGAAATCACTCGTCGGCACAACATCTCCGGCGTGCCGGTTGTCGACGACGAGGAACTGGTCGGCATCGTGACCAGCCGCGACATGCGGTTCGAGAAGAAGCTCGACGACCCCGTCCGCAACATCATGACGCGCAAGGACAAGCTGGTCACGGTGCAGGAAGGCGCCAGCCAGGACGAGGTGCTTGATTTGCTGCACAGGCACCGCATTGAGAAAGTGCTGGTGGTCGGCGAAAGATTTCAGTTGCGCGGCCTGGTGACGGTCAAGGACATCCAGAAATCGCGCGACTTTCCCAACGCGGCCAAGGACTCTTCCGAGCAGCTGCTGGCGGCCGCCGCGGTCGGCTCGGGCGGCGACACCGAGGACAGGATTTCGGCGCTGGTCGAGGCCGGCGTCGACATCATCGTCGTCGACACCGCCCACGGCCATTCGCAGGGCGTTCTCGACCGCGTTTCCTGGTGCAAGAAGCATTATCCGCACGTCCAGGTCATCGGCGGCAACGTCTCTACCGCGGCCGGCGCCGAAGCACTGGCAGACGCCGGGGCCGACGGGGTCAAGATCGGCCAGGGACCCGGATCCATCTGCACCACCCGCATCGTGGCCGGCGTCGGCGTGCCGCAGATCAGCGCCGTTTCGGCCGCTGCCGCGGCCATGGCCAAGCGCGACATCCCGGTCATCGCCGACGGCGGCATACGTTTTTCCGGCGATCTGGCCAAGGCGATAGTCGCGGGGGCCTCCAGCGTCATGATCGGCAGTCTGCTCGCCGGCACCGAGGAAGCGCCCGGCGACGTCGAACTGTTCCAGGGCCGCTCGTACAAGAGCTACCGCGGCATGGGCTCGCTGGGCGCGATGGCGCGCGGCTCGTCGGACCGCTATTTCCAGGCCGAGGTCAGCGCCGAGAAACTGGTGCCTGAGGGCATCGAGGGGCGCGTGCCTTACAAGGGCCCGCTGGGCAGCGTCATCCACCAGATGATGGGCGGCCTGCGCTCGGCCATGGGCTACACCGGCTGCCGCACCATCGAGGAAATGCGCACCCGGCCCGCGTTCGTGCGCGTGACCAACGCCGGCGTCACCGAGTCGCACGCTCACGACGTCTCGATCACCAAGGAAGCACCGAATTACAAGCTTGGGTGAGACGGCGTCTCACCCAAGCGGTTTTAGGTTTTAAGTGTTAGGTTGTTGGTTTTAGGTTGTTGTTTTTTCCGGGTTTTCCTTAACACTTAAAACTTAAAACTTAAAACTCTTGAATCGAAAAAACCGCCGTAAAACCGGAAGCCCAAATGTCCTCTAACGACCCGCAACCCGATATCCATGCGAGCCGCATCCTGATCCTGGATTTCGGTTCGCAGTACACCCAGCTGATCGCCCGCCGGATTCGCGAAATTGGCGTTTATTCAGAAATCATGCCGTTCGACGTCGGGGAACAAGCGATCAGTGATTTCGCGCCCAGCGGCATCGTGCTGTCGGGCGGGCCGGAATCGGTGTCGTTCGAGAACAGCCCGCGCATTCCCGACGTGGTTTACGAACTGGCCGTGCCGCTGCTGGGCATCTGCTACGGCATGCAGGCCATGGCGACGCATTTTGGCGGTACCGTCGACCCATCGGACGAAAAGGAATTCGGTTACGCGGAGGTCGCCATCGCCAGCCCATCGCGGTTGCTCGACGGCATAGAGGACCGGGTGGCGACCAACGGCCGCGGCGTCCTCGAAGTCTGGATGAGCCACGGCGACAAGGTGACCGTGCTGCCCGAGGGTTTCGAGACCATGTGTACCACCGGTTCGGCGCCGATCGCCGGCATGGCCGACGACGACCGCCGCTACTACGGCCTCCAGTTCCATCCCGAAGTGACCCATACCGCGCAGGGCCGGCGCATCCTCGAGCGCTTCGTGCTCGAGATCTGCGGCTGCAGCGCAGACTGGACCACCGAGGCGATCATCGAAGACCAGCTTGCCCGAGTGCGCGAGCAGGTCGGAGACGACAGCGTGCTGCTGGGGCTTTCCGGCGGGGTCGATTCCTCGGTAGTCGCAGCCCTGCTGCACGAGGCGATCGGGGATCAACTGCTGTGCATCTTCGTCGACACCGGCCTTTTACGCTTCCAGGAGGGCGACCAGGTGATGGCCACTTTCGCCGAGCACCTTGGGGTTCGGGTCGAGCGCGTGGATGCCCGAGAGCAGTTCCTCGATGCGCTGGTCGGTATCGACGACCCGGAAGAAAAGCGCAAGGTCATCGGCCGCGAGTTCATCGCGGTGTTCGATGCGGCGGCCAAGAATCATCGCGAGGCCGGCTGGCTGGCCCAGGGCACCATCTACCCCGACGTAATCGAATCGGCCGGTGCTGCCACCGGCAAGGCCAAGGTGATCAAGTCGCACCACAACGTCGGCGGGCTGCCGGAAGAAATGAACCTCAAGCTGGTCGAGCCGCTGCGCGAACTGTTCAAGGACGAAGTGCGCAGGATCGGCGTCGAACTCGGACTGCCGGCCGAACTGGTCATGCGCCATCCATTTCCGGGTCCCGGCCTTGGCGTGCGCATCCTGGGTGAGGTCAAGCCCGAATACATCGAGCCGCTGCAGAAGGCGGATCATATTTTCATTACCGAGCTGCGCAAGGCGGGTTTGTACGACAAGGTCAGCCAGGCCTTTGCCGTTTTTCTTCCCGTGAAGTCGGTGGGCGTGGTCGGCGATGCGCGCCGCTACGAATGGGTGATCGCGCTTCGCGCCGTCGAGACCATCGATTTCATGACCGCGCGCTGGGCCTATCTCGACCACGCATTCCTCGACCACGTCTCGCGCCGCATCATCAACGAGTGCGACGGCGTATCGCGGGTGGTCTACGACATCTCCGGCAAGCCGCCGGCAACCATCGAGTGGGAATAACCAGGTGCGCTCCGGTGCGTGTGCGACGGAACTAACTTGCTGATTTAAAGTCGGAATCAACGACCTTACACATTCACCGCAGGAGGTCTCCGATGAGATCCATCGCTCTCGTTATTGTCGTCACAATTGTCTCCACAGTCGGCCAGTTCCTGCTGGCTTCAACGACTGCAGCCGCCCAGGTCCTGCCGCCGATTGATGGTTACAGCGTCGAAGTCACGTTCTCGGACGACCTTCAACAGCGCATGGCGTCCATCAACAGCCTCGAACAGCGGCTGGAGGAGCGCTTCCGGGACAACAGGCACTACGCGAAAAGCCCGCGCGGTGCCGGCAGCCAGCGGTTTGCGGAAAACCGGACCGAAGGCACGGAATGGGCCGGAGAGCGCCTGATCGCAGATGTTTCCGGCTTCACGCTCGACAACCTCGTCAAGGCCCTGGTGGCTTACAACGTGAACCGGGCCGCGCCTGATTTCGGCGGCCGTATCGAGATTCGGATCAATGAACTCAAGCTCACCAATCCGGCCATCGCCTTTCTTGGGTCATTTCGGTCCTACGCCGAAGGTCGCGTCAAGGTGACCGATACCGACGGCAATGTGCTGTTCGACAAGCCGGTCCGGACCAACCTGGTGATCGACAGCACGGTCGACCCTTCCTACGACGGTCCCGAACTGGCGTTCGCCGAAACCGATCCTTCCCAGCGCGTGGGGCCGACGCTGGCCTATTTCGTCGAGCGCGCCCTGGCGCGTGCATGGCCCGAGCACAAGAGCGAATTCGTCGGCCCGGTGATCATTCGCGTTTCCGGTCCGAACGAGCGCGTGATCCTGGACTGAGACGCTGGCGCCGTCACGCCACTAATCCTCGTCCAGCGCATCGAACTGCGCTGCCAGGAAGTCGATCAGGCCGCGCACCGCCGGCAGCAGGCCCCGTCGCGACGGAAACACCGCGTGCACGATCTCGCGCGGCGGCGCCCAGCCTTCCAGCACCC
>CAYYZR010000002.1:0-55163 GCA_964476005.1 uncultured Halomonas sp. | reverse complement strand
AGCCGGCGTAGCGGGCGGCGAAATCTTTTTTGAATTTGAAGGCGCAGTCGAAGAAGGGCTTGACGTCTCGGAGCCAACCGATGACTGACGGCTACATCTTTTCCGGAAGACGCCATTCCACCGGCGTCATCCCCTGCCCCTCCAGCCAGTCGTTGGCCTTTGAGAAGTGCCGGCAACCGAAAAAACCGCGGTGGGCGGACAATGGAGACGGATGCGGCGCAGTCAGCACCAGGTGGCGATTACGGTCGATGCCGGCGCCCTTGCGTTGCGCCTGGCTGCCCCAGAGCATGAATACCACCGGCCGCGAGCCGCTGTTGACGACCTCCACGACGCGGTCGGTGAATTGCTCCCAGCCCTTGCCCTGGTGCGCACCCGGCTGTCCACGCTCCACCGTCAGAACGGCGTTGAGCAGCAACACGCCGTGGTCGGCCCACGACTGCAGACAGCCGTGGCTCGGGATGACGAACCCGGTGTCGTCGCGCAGTTCCTTGAAGATGTTGACCAGCGACGGCGGCACCCGAACGCCCGGGCGGACCGAGAAGCACAGCCCGTGCGCCTGGCCGGGGCCGTGGTAGGGATCCTGGCCTAGAATCACGACCCGAACGCGCGACGGGGGCGTGGAGTTCAACGCATTGAAGATCAGACCGCCGGGGGGGTAGATTTCGGCACCGGCAGTCTTCCGCTCCAGAAGGAAACGCTTCAGCGCGATCATGTACGGCTGCTCGAACTCCGATTCCAGATGCCGCAGCCATTCCGGGTGCAGCCGAATTTTTCCGCTCATCGCGCCGCCCTTTGCGCGCTCTCTCGTCGGCCACGGCGCCTGCAGGGTGACCCAGGAGCAGGTGGCGCATGCCCGCCTGCGAAAAAAAGATTGGCCAACAACTTGGACATCGACACGACCGCCTTCATGTACTCTTGGAACGTCAATGCTACCTAAACGGCCTTGAGCCGGTGGGTGCCGCATTGACTTCAACCGCATCGAACAAAGAATCGAATTCAAACTCGGGAATCTGCATGACCATCAAAACCGATGCCGTGATTGTCGGCGCCGGCCCTGTCGGGCTGTTTCAGGTGTTCGAGCTCGGCTTGCTCGGGCTCAAGGCCGATCTTGTCGACTCGCTGGCCCAGGTCGGAGGCCAGTGCAGCGAGTTGTATCCGGAAAAACCGATCTACGACATTCCTGCCTGGCCCACGATCGGTGCACAGGAGCTGGTCGACAAGCTGGTCGAGCAGATTCGACCGTTCGAGCCGGGCGTGCACCTGGGCCAGGAAGTCACCGAATTCGAGGCGCTGGGCGCTGAAAATGGCGGGGGCCGCTTCCGGGTCGTGACTTCCAAGGGCACCGAGTTCGACGCCGGCAGCGTCATCATTGCCGCCGGGCTCGGCGCGTTTCAGCCGCGTCGGTTGCGTGCAAAAGGGCTGGAAAACCTGAATGCCACCAACGTCCACTACAAGGTCACCGACCGGCAGCAGTTCGCCGGAAAACGCCTGATCATCCTCGGCGGCGGCGACTCGGCGCTGGACTGGACGCTGGATCTTGCCGATATCGCCGAACACATCACGCTGGCGCACAGGCGCAAGGAGTACCGCGCCCAGCCGGCGTCGGTGGCGAAGATGAAGCAGCTGGTCGAACAGGGGAAGGCCTCCGAGCAACAGGGGACGGTAGGCGAAGCGCTGGGCGTGCCCGGGCGCATCGATGCGCTCGAATTCAATACCCTGGAGCGGGAAAAAATCAGGGTCGAGGCCGATGAAGTCCTGGTTTTCTGGGGACTGGCGCCCGATCTCGGACCCATCGCCGACTGGTCGCTGGAAATCGAGAAGAAGCAGATTCCCGTGGATACGGAAAAATTCCAGACGTCCATCCCGGGCGTGTTCGCGGTCGGCGACATCAACACCTACCCGGGCAAGAAGAAGTTGATCCTGTCCGGATTCCACGAAGCGGCGCTGGCGGCGTTCGGCGTCCAAAAACACCTCGACCCCGATGCACGCCAGTTCCTGCAATACACCACCACCAGCCCCATCATGCACAAGCGACTGGGCGTGGAAAAAGAAAAGGAAAAGACCGGCTGAGGCGCCAGGAACATGTCGGAAAACGCATTCTTTCCGAAGAACCGGCCAGCATGAAATGATCGGCTGGTTCCGAAGGCGTCTGCTGTCGCGCAAGGCCGACGAAATGATGCCGGACGCGGCCGAGTTTGCCGCAATCTGCAACGCCAGTCGTTGCCTCGCCGTGCTCAATCAGGAGGAGCGCTTGCGCCTCAGACGGCTGGCGGCCATGATTCTCGCCGGCAAGCAATTCCACGGCGCCGGGGGCTTTCAGCCCGGCTGGGAGCACTGTCTGCCGGTTGCCGCCCACGCCGCGCTGCCGGCGCTCGAAATCGGCCTCGAGGCCTACAACCAGTTCCACACCTTCATTCTCTACGAGGACGAATTCGAGTCGGATATCGAAGAAATCGACGAGGCGGGCGTGGTTCATCGAGGACGCGACCTTCGCGCCGGTGAGGCCTGGCATCGCGGCCCGGTCGTGCTTTCTCTGGCAGATGTCCACCAGTCGGGACACGGCGACGGGTATCACGTCGTGGTGCATGAACTGGCCCACCAGCTCGACCATCTCACCGGCGATGCCGACGGCTATCCGCCGCTGCCCCCCCAGATCACTCACCGCGACTGGGTAGAGACCTTCAGCGCCGCGTACCGACGACTGGGGCAACAGATTCGCTGCGGCGGCGAGCCATCAATCGACCCCTACGCCGCGGACAGTCCCGCCGAATTCTTCGCTGTGGCGTCGGAGTACTTTTTTGACTGGCCCGAAAGACTCGCCGATCTCGAGCCCGGAATCTATCGCCTGCTGGCCATGCTTTACAGGCAGGATCCGGTGCTCCGAACGCGCAATTACTGACGGGCTGGAACAGACTGCAGACGGGTTCGAACCGAGCTGTTCAGATTCTCAGAATCCGGCGGATCGCAACCGCGCACCGAAATCCTCGAGTAGCGCCGCGGTTGCGCCCCATATGTGGTGCGAGGCGTGTTCGAAGGTGACGATCTCGAAGCGTCGGCCAGCATAGCGCACGGTGTCGCGGCGAAAGCACGCCGGGTCGGCGACGTCGGCCAGCGGCACCGTGAAGACGCTCTCGACTTCGTTATGGTCGGGCTGGAAGGTCATATTCGCGTCCAGGCTTGCCACCACCGCCGTCATGCGGTAACCGGTGATGGTGTCGTATCGCCCCAGGTATCCCAGCGGGCGAACCCGGCGCTCTTCGATTCCGGCCTCTTCGCGCGCTTCGCGCAGTGCGGTTTCAACGACCGATTCACCGGGTGTATCGCGTCCGCCGCCCGGAAACGACACCTGGCCGGCGTGATGTTCCATCTGTCGAGAGCGCAGCGTCAGAACAACAGCCGGCTCGGGGCCGGCGGTAACGCCGACGAGCACCGCGGCGGCGCGCGGTCGGTTGTCCGAGTTCGGTCGGTAGCCGCCGACGGGCAGGTCGGAAAGCGGGGTATCGAGGGAATAGAGGCGAGCTGAAAGCAGTGCCTCCAGCGCTTCCCGGGAAGTTTGTGCCATGCCGGACGAAATCAGTCCAACTGAACCAGAGGCGGCGTGCTAATCGAAACGGCTTCCGGCGCGTGCCGGAAGCCGTTCGATGATTTCGCTGCGTTTCTCGTCCGAATACGACAGCCACTCGCCGATCTCGCGAGCGGTGCGAAAACAGCCGACACAGACGTCATTTTCGTCTAGCCGGCAAATATTCACGCACGGCGATTCTATCGGATGCAGATTCGCAGCAAGTTCGGTCATCGGCGAAAAACCGGCGCTATTGACCGCCCTGCTGCTGGGCTTCTTCCGGCGCACCGATCTGGACCAGTTCGATATCGAACTTCAGCGCTTCGTTCGGGCCGATCAGCGGCGGATCACCGCGCATGCCGAAAGCGAGTTCCGGCGGCAGGAATACCTGCCAGTAGGCGCCTTCGCGCATCAGCGGCAGGATTTCCTGCCAGCCTTCGAGGACGCTGTCGACCTGGAATACGGCCGGGACGCCGCGCGCGAACGAACTGTCGAATTCGCGACCATCGACCTTGGAGCCGCGATAATGAACAGTAACCGTGTCGCTCAGGCTCGGACGGCTGCCCTCGCCTTCTTCGATGACGCGGTACTGAACGCCGCTGGGTAGCGTGACGATGCCGTTCTTGGACTTGTTTTCAGCCAGGAACTCGTCGGCGCGGGCCTTGTTCTCTTCGGCAAGGCGCTGAAACTGTTCCATGCGCTGTTCGCGCACCCGCTCGTTGAATGCGGTCAGCACCTGCTGCATTTCTTCAGCCGGCACCTGAGGGTCACGCCCGGCGTCGGCATCGCGAATGGCCGCGACAACCGCCTCGATATCGACTTCCCATTGACTGGTCTCGGAGCCGAATTCGTAGCCAATGGCGTATCCCAGCTTGCCCTGATCGGACTCCAGGTCCTGCGCCAGGACGGGCGACGCGACTGCCGCCAGGACCAGCGCGTTGAAAAACAACTTGAGCATAAAACCTCCGGTTGAAAAATTAGTGCTTCGGTGTAAACCGCGTATTGTACCCGACCACGTTCGTAAACGCCTCCGGTGCGAGCATTGGACTGATTCCCTCCCTGGCGGTTCAACTTCAAATCCAGTGGCCGCAACCCCTGCTTTTGGTTGGTTTTTTTTGCCTTTATTGGTATTTTTTACCAGCCCGCCGCGAGGGCCGGAAACGACAAGTATCTGATTATTCGAATAATTTAACTTTGGCACGTACCTTGCATATCCATTGGCAACCCAACCCGTTCGAGCCAAAAGGAGACTGAAATGGGCGTATTTTCGCGACTCGGTGACATCATCAACGCAAACCTGAACGCGGCGCTGGAGAAAGCCGAGGATCCGGAGAAGATGATCCGGCTGATGATTCAGGAAATGGAAGACACGCTGGTCGAGATCCGATCGGCAACCGCCAAGTGCCTGGCCGAGAAGAAGGAGCGCACCCGGCTGCTCAAGCGCCTGGAGCAGCAGAAGCTGGATTGGGAACACAAGGCCGGTCTCGCCCTGGACAAGGGTCGCGAAGATCTGGCGCGCGCCGCGCTGGCCGAGAAGACCGCGCTGGGCGACCGGATCCAGCACCTGACCGAAGAGCTGTCGATGTACGACGAGCAGTTGACCAAGTACGACGACGACATTGCCCGACTTCAGGCAAAGCTGAACGACGCCCGCGCGCGGCAGCGCGCAATCGTCATGCGCCATCGGTCGGCTCAGCACCAGCTGAAGAGCAAGAAGCAGATCCACAACGAAAAGATCGACGACATGCTCAACCGGTTCGACTCTGCCGAGCGTCGCATCGATCATATCGAGTCGGAGGCCGAAGCGCTGGACATGGGCCGCAAGGCCAAGTCGCTGGATGAAGAGATCGAACAGCTTCAGCGCGATGAACGCGTCGAGGCCGAGCTGGATGCGCTCAAGAGCAGCCGAAAAGAAAAGCAATAGGAGACCAATATCATGTCCGAACTACTGTTCGTTCCGGTCATCCTCTTTCTGGTCATCGTCGCACCGATCTGGCTGATCCTGCACTATGCCACGCGCAATTCGGCCAGCAAGCGCCTGACCAGCAAGGACGAGTCACTTCTTGAAGATCTGCATGAAAACGCAAGGCGCATGGAAGAGCGTATCCACAACCTGGAACGCATTCTGGACGCCGACGCGCCGGAATGGAGGAGCAAGTCATGAATAGCCACCGATACGAGAATTACAGCAGAAATCGTCTCTATCGCAACCGCAAGCGCGGCCTGCTGGCCGGCGTGTGTGCCGGAATCTCGGACTGGAGCGGCTTCAACCTGACGGCGCTGCGGGTCGGCGTCGTCCTGCTGGCCATTCCGTTCACGGCGGTCATCATCATCGGCTACCTGCTTCTGGCGCTTTTGCTCCCGGTTGCACCGCCGGACATGTATGCCGACGAAGCCGATGAGAAATTCTGGCGCGAAACACGACGTGCTCCGGTTGAAGGCGTCTCTTCGCTCAACAACCGCTACCGCCGACTCGACGAGCGACTTCAGCGCATGGAGGCCTGGTTGACGTCGCGCGAGTATCGAATCCGTCAGGAGATCGACAAGTCATGAGAGCCGCCCCGGCAATCCTGCTTCTGATTGTCGGGGCCGCCGTTTGCGGCGGGCTGCTGGAACTCCTGCTTCCCGGAAGTGGCCGTCAGACAATGGGTTTCGATGAAGCGATCGCCACGCTTGGCGCCTGGTTGCTGGACCGCTTCATGTCGCTGGCACGCAGCATGAAGAACCGCTGAGCGGTGCGGTAGACTCACGCTCTATCCCACCGGGCCAGCATCCGCATGAATTACGAGAACCTGAAGATGGACATGCACGGCAGCACGGTCGAACTCACCGTCAGCCGGCCCGAAAAACTCAACGCGCTCAATAACCGCACGATCGTCGAACTACGCCACGCATTCGACGTACTCGCCAGCGATGACGCGGTTCGTGCGGTCGTGGTCACCGGGGCGGGCGAAAAGGCGTTCATCGCCGGTGCCGACATTTCAGAAATTCGCGACAAGACGCCGCTTGATGCGCGACAGTTCTCCGAGCAGGGCCAGCAGCTCATGCGCCGCATCGAAACGATGACCAAGCCGGTAATTGCCGCCATCAATGGCTATTGCCTGGGGGGCGGCCTGGAACTCGCCCTGGCCTGCCACTTTCGATACGCCTCGGAGAACGCCCGCCTCGGGCTCCCGGAAATCAAGCTCGGCATCATTCCCGGCTTCGGTGGCACGCAGCGTCTGACGCGATTGATCGGACGCAGCCGCGCGCTGGAAATGATCCTGACCGGTGAGCCGGTAGACGCCGCTACTGCGGAAAAATACGGCATCGTGCAACGCGTCGTCGGCACCGGCGAGGTCTCCAGCCACGCCCTCCAGACTGCCCGGCACCTCGCTACGGCAGCGCCCCACGCGGTTGCAGCGATCCTGGAAGCCGTCGATCTCGGCCTGGACATGCCGCTGGATCAGGGACTCGGGTTCGAAACCGCCCGCTTCGCGCTGTGTTGCGCGACCGAAGACATGCGTGAAGGCACGTCCGCATTCCTGGAAAAGCGCAAGGCGAATTTCACCGGAACCTAAGGCACGATGCGGTCGCCGACCTGCATCAGCGAATCCGGCGTGCCGGGCGCGAGCGCAACGATATAGCCACTCTTGGATGCAAAGCGCTGACCCGGTGCAAGTTCCATGTCGGGATAAAGTCCGGGGTTCGGACTGCCCTGGATCTGATGCTCCAGCACCTCGAGCAGGTAGTCACGATGATAGTGATCGAGCAGATGCACAAAAGAGTCGCGAAACATCAGCATCGCGTAGTAGGTTCGGTACTGAACAGCCTCGGCGCTGTACTCAAGCCCGCGAGTGTTCATCCAGGCTCGCGCCCTGAAGCGCTCCGGGTAATGATCCTGCTCGAGCGCACGCGGGTGACTGAACAATACATCCTGATCAATCCCGGCCGCCTCCTCGGCGCTCAGCGTATCCAGGGCGCCCGACGGAAGCAACAGCTTGCTTGCGCCGGAATGTTCTTTCCAGCGGCGCACCTGATCCATGTCCGGATCATCCTGCCACACCACCAGCGCGTCATGGTCGCCGGCCGGGGATCCGGACTCGATCCGACGACGCCATTCATCGATTTCGAGCGTTTCGACAATCGGGACGAGCGCATTTTCGCCGGCCACTTCAGCCATGTGCATGGCGGGGAATTCGCTGCGAAAGTCTTTCCGGTCGAAAAGCTGCAGGACATTCCGGCTTCCATTACGCAGCAACCAGTCGCGCATCAGTTCGGCTTCAAGGCGCAAGCCCGCGTTGAAATAGACCGAATACCCGCCCAGAAGTCCAAGTTCATGGGGCGTATCGGTAATCGGAAATACCGCCGGCAATTCGAGCGCGTCGCAGAACGCCCCGACTTCGCGCCAAGGGCCGTCGACCTGTCCGCTGACCAGTGCGAACACCGGGTTCCGCGCGTAGTGTGATTCGAGTTGATTACGCCACGTGTCGGGTGGGCCGTCGATCTCCCAGACGTTGAGACGGTACAGACGGGAATAACGCGTGTAAAGACTGGACCCGTAGACCGAATGTCCAGCCAGCTGCATGTCGCCCAGGGTCCGCTTGTTGTACCAGTCCACGAAGCTTTGCAAAGTGCCCAGCATCGCTTCACGCCGATCCGACGGCACGTCGACGTGAATGACTGTCGCCAATTCGACGAACTCCTCATCGACACCCGGTGAGACCTCGCTCGAAAGCCGTGCGAGATAGGCCTCGAGATTCAGCACGTCCTGGTCCGAAAGTGCGTAACGCGGCATCAGACTTTCCAGCTGTCTTCCGTTCGTGTCCAAGCCATCGCGCAGTGCAGTGGCAAGGGAATGCGAATCGTAAGGCGGCCGATCCCGCACACGCCTGACCTGGTGCCTGAATTCCGCGCTCTGAGCCTGCATGAACAGTGCACGAAACCGGTCGTCGCGAGAAATCTGCCGGCCGCCGAACATGTACGGCGCGGTGATCGGGGGAATGTAGTAGCCGCCTTCATACGAACCGAACCCGCTCGGACGATGACAGCGCACGCAGGCAGCGTATTCTCCGGTAATCTCCGCTTCGCCAAAACCCCTCCCCACCAGCGGTTCGCCGGAGGCGAGAAACCCTTCCCGGTAGAGCCGCTTTCCGGCTTCGAAATCAGCTTCCAGCGACTGGCCGATCACAAGACCAGGCATCATCAATACCAACACCAACCCCGACCAGATCGATCTTTTCATCGAGCACGTCCTGTTGCATTCATGAGAAACCTTGCGTCGATGGGTGATTCCGCGGCGCATCGTATTTGCCTGATCACCCGAAAGAACCGCGGCATGATCGCGTCAACCCGAAATTCAACCGGCCTGACGGGTCAGCACCTTGCGATACTGCTCGATCAGCACTTCGCTTCCGATCAGTCCGTCAATGCGCGTCCAGCCGCCATGCTCTGCGCCGGATATCAGCGTGACCGGCTGATGATTCATCTTGTTCGACCCTTCATACAGGGCCTCCAGACTCCGCAGCACGCTAAAGACGTTATCCCGAGTCCCGGTCAGAAAACGGATCTTCTCCCCGGCGTTGAATCGATCGGCGTATTCGGCCAGACGTGCCGGCGTGTCGTACTCCGGATCCACCGAGATCAGAAGGATCTGGTAGTCGCTTTCCAGCTCGTCCAGGGCCGGAATCGCGCGCGCCATGTTGGCGGTGATCATCGGGCAGATTCCGGCGCAGCTGGTGAAGATGAAGCTTATGACGGTGCGTCTGGCGTCACCGGTGATCGTCGAGAACCGGACCGGTTGGCCGGCACTGTCGACAAGAGCGACATCGGGAAGCGCATAGACCTTTTCGGTCACCAGAAAATCTTCGCCCTGACCTCCATGTGCGGACAGGGACAGGGCGAGGAGCATCGGCGCGACAAGACCCATGAATCTGTGCATGGTTACTGGAAGAACTTCTTTCGCGTTCATCGAGTCATCCTGTTTTTTGAATCCGATCCAATTGTCAGGCTACCGCCTGAACAAAGGGGGCGCAAGAATCAGGCGCCGTCCCCTTTTCGACGTGATCGACGCGACCGCTGTAACCGAATGCACAGCGACCGGAGAAGACTACGCCGCCGGGCACGCGGCCCGGCGGCAAGTTGTACGATCACTCCCCAATCAACAACTCAGTGAATCGACCATACAGCCACATCATGGTGCAGCGGGTCGAACTGATACATGCGCAGACGCTTGGACGGCGTGTGATTCATGTGGAATTCAAGCGGCAGCACGCCGAGGGTTGCACCGTGGCTGGTCTGGATACGCTGCTGCATCTCCGGCAGAATCGTCGGCGACTTGGTGAAATCGAGCCACTCCGGCGCCAGCACGTACCCGGACTGCTTGCCGTTGACGCTGGCCGTGGTCACACGCTGTTCCCCGCTCAATGCAAACTGCATCAGCGCATCGACGCTCTTGACGCTGGCCGTGCCTTCGGCCGGCGTTGCCGGGGGCACGATTGCGGCGCCGTCAAGCATCGGCCACCAGTGCGTACGCCCGAACGTGAACCAGGGGCCTGCCCCGCCGAAGTCGACCGTACTATGGAACGTGTTTTCCCAGCCGCGGTTGCCGCCGAAATCGACGAACATGTAACCGTGCGGGAAGTAATCTCCGTTCATCACCTTGATGCGGACCTGGTCGCCGGGCTTGTCGAAGTCAACCGTCTGTTCCCAGTTGCCCAGCCCCCTGGCCTTGCCGTACAGCGTGTTGTTGAGGTAGATGACGTTGACGTCGTAGTCATCGTCGAACTCGATGCCCGACGGCAGGCTCAACCGGTCGCGCCAGTCGAAGAACGCGGCCTCGAGCGCATCGACGTCCGCGCTGTCGACCAGCTCCGGCGCATCGCGAAATTCGCGCAGCAGGTTCCACATGCGCTTGGCCGGGGCCAGGTCCCCGATCATCGCGATGGCGGCCAGCTTGGCCTCCTCGCTGCCTTCCGGGTCTTCGCCGAAAATGAATGTTTCCCACTCGAACAGCGAGCGCGGACCGGCCATCTTCAGCATGTTCTCCGTCACCTGGACCCGGGGCGGATGAATGCGCCAGCCCCAGTAGTAGGTGAGATTGAAGAACCGTCCGGGCGCCATCTTCATTTCGAAGGTCGTGCGCGTGCCGTCTTCCATCGGGAAGAACGTCATGTCCATAGCGACGTGCGGCACCGGCCGGCCGACTTCGGCCGGATCGTCAAAGTACATCTGGAACGGCGCGAAATCCTCGTGGCCGTTGTTCAGCGTGTCGGCGTGCACGATCATGGTCCACGGCACGTCCTGCACCTCGCTGGGGTCGAGCAGCGCGGTATCACCCATGATCCGTCCGTCGAACCACACCTGATGCAGCTCGACCACGCCGCCGATCTTGTTGCCGTCATCGTCGAAGACGGGCTGAACCTTCTTGACCTTGTTGGGGCCGTTGTAGTGCAAAAGCGGCATGCCGGAGTAGGCCCGGTCGATCTCATTGCCTTCCAGAATATCGATTCCGAACTGGATATCGGCATCCAGCGGTGCTTCACCCTCGGTCAGGGCCTGGCGCATGGCGCGAATCAGCGCACGTAGATCATCGCTGGGCGAACGCGGATCGATCGGCGATACAGTCGGCTCCGGATGCAGATTATAGGGGTTGTCAGGCGTCGACGGCAGCGTATTCGGAATCTCGGCACCGCTCATGCTCCTGGCATTCTCATACACCGTCGGGCACAGATTCAGAGGCAGATTGTCTTCGGCGCTGGACGGCTCGAAAGTCGTCGGCGGGGTCGTCACGACGAATACGCCGCGCCCCTCGTCGAATTCCATCGTGGAAAACCCCGGACGTGGACGCACGCCGGGATGACCGGGGCAGGCGTCGGCAGCCGGCGCCACAGGAAAAGTCGGCTCCGATGCGTCAACCTCTTGTTCGCACCCGGCGGGCGCGGCAATGCCAAGCAGCTGAAGCACGAAGCACACTCGCTGCGACTGATTGCCCTGGCCGGACTGCGCATAGGTCGAATTCGCCGTCACGAGCAGCACGAGCATCGCCGCGGAGAAACAGATCTTGATCTTGTTCATCATGGTTCCTTCCTATTCAGTTGGCTCCGAGGCACTCAGGACCGGCCTTTGGGATTGCGGTGAGAATCTTCCCGACCATCGCGGTGATGGATGGCAGGACCGTCAGCGTCCAGGCGCCGAGGCCCCGCCTGGCGCAGTTGCGCGCCCGCGATTGCGCTGCGAGGCATGACAGAGGTCACCCGCTGGATGGCGAAATCGACGTCGGAAATCTCGGCCGACATCGTTCCCCACAGACCAAGACCGGCGTTGCCGAAGTGGATCAGGTCTGAGTGCATCGCGCTGCGGAACCGGCCTTCGGTTCGATACAGGCGATAGCCGAGCGCAATGACGTCTTCCGGCGTAGTTGAAAGGAATCTCCAGCCGGCAGGGGCATTGAACGACTTCGCGAATTCGGCCAGCCGTTCCGGCGTATCGCGCTCGTCGTAACTGATCGAAAAGGCATGGATGTCGCGCCCCACCCGGTCGCCGAAGCCCTGTACCAGGCGCGCCATGTTTCGTGTGATGGGCAGGGCGGGCTCGCGCTCGATCGACATGAAGTTGATCAACACGACGCGGTCGTGCACCAGGTCGTCGTAGAAGCGGAACACTTCGCCGGTATGCGCGGTGACCCGCGTATCCGGGAAGCCCTGGTTGCGACTGCGGTCGATGACGCGCGCCACACGCTGCTCGATGAGGTGGGTCGGCATGCTCCCCAGCGCCAGCGCCGGCAGGCTCGCCGCCGCGGTCAGCGAGAACCCGGCCAGCAGTTTCCTGCGGGACTGGATGCGCAGCGTTTCTTGTTCAGAGATCTCGGTTTCAATTCTGCTCATGGTCAGTCTCCCTCTCCGGGCGGAACAATACGCCACTGAATCATCATTTCGTGATCCTCGTGCACCACGTTGTGGCAATGCATGACGTGAGTTCCGAAGAAATCGCGCCAGCGGCCGAAGAACTTGATTTCCATGTTCGGGCCGAGCTCTATGATGTCCTTGCGCGAGCGCTTGAGATCGCCCTCGGCGACCGGCCGGCCGTTGATCTCGAGAATCTGGAACTCCTCGAAATGGGTATGAATCGGATGCGCCCAGGTATTTCCGGCGTTGCGAATCGTCCAGATTTCTGCCGAGCCCTGCTCGATGTTGGCATCGATCCGGTTGACGTCCATCAACTTGCCGTTGACCGTCCACAGGCCGTTGTCGTAGTCGAATACCCAGGTACGCTCGCGGCGAACCTCGTCCATGTCGATGTCCGGCAGTTCGCGCATGAAGTCCGGAATTCGGCTCGGATCTGCCTCGGCCGCCGGCATCACGTCGAACCGCATTGCCAGCTCGCCCTCGTCGAGAAGTCTGCCGGTCGGGCCTGCGCCGTCGCGACGCATGTCCATGCGATTGACCAGATAGACCTTGTCGCCCGGCGCGAACGCCGAGAAATCCACGATGACGTCATACCGGTTTGCGACCCAGACTTCGACGTTCTCTGACTCGATCGGTTCGGGCAGCAGGTTGCCGTCGTTGCTGACGATATAGAACTTCAATCCCGGGTGATTGTCGATCACGGTGCCGTCGGCGCGCTCCAGGCGAAGCCAGAAATTGTAGAACCGCGACGGGCCGCCGTTGAGGAGACGGAATCGGTATTTGCGCGCCTCGACGTCAAGGAACGGCTGGATGATGCGGTTGACCGTGATCTTGTCACCGAGCATGCCGAACAGCGTGATGTTGTCGGTGCCTTTGTAAATCGTCGACGGCGACGAGTCGTCCGGACTCTTTTCGGTCACCCCGGGCGGAGCGCCCGCGGCGAAGAAATCGAAGATGGCCTGACCGTCCGCGCTGAACTGCACGTCGTGGAAGATCAGCGGAATGTCGTACTCACCGCTGGGCAGTCGGAAGGCGTTCGGGTTCGGGTCGTTTTCGTTGTTGGAATCCAGCTCGTCGAACAACAGGTAGAATCCCGACAACCCCGCGTAGACGTTCGGCGCGGTGAAATCCAGCCGGTGGTCGTGATACCACAGCGTGTTCATGACCTCCCGATCATCGAATCCGGCCGGGAAGTTCGCATAGTGGTGATCCCAGAATTCACCGGGGTTCATGAAATCGGTCGGGATACCGTCGGACTCCGAGGCCGTATGACCGTTGTGCAGGTGCATCGTCGTCGAGGGCAGTGCGAACGGCACCTTGCCCTTGCCGACCTCCGGCAACTGGTTGATGCGGCGAACGAAGGCAGGCTCACCGTAATACGCGTGATAGGTCGGCCCGGGAATCGAGCCGTTCATGGTGTACGACCATGAACCGTCGGCGTAGGGCGGGTCGCTGTGATAACGCCATCGCCGCTCGGCGATCACCTCGCGGTAATACTTCACCGGTGCAAAGTCGTAAAAGCGCTGATGACGGCGGCCATCCGGCTTCGGGTTCAACGACGCGGCCGGGATCGGCTCCGCCACCGGCATCCGGTACAGCGGATCCTTGAACGGCGTCGACGGCGGACTGGGCCGTTCGAATATCGACGGCGTGAACCCTTGCGGAAAGACGAGTCCGCTTTGCGGCACCGCGCCACGGGCCAGCGCGCCGGATGAGGCCATTCCAAGCCCTCCGGCCACTGCGCCCAATTTGAGTACATCTCTGCGTTTCGGCATTTGTCACTCCCCGATTTGGCCTCACAGGGCCGGAATTGATGGATCGATCGTCGCGCGAATCTGCAGGCAGTTGTCACGCTTGCGTTATTTCCAGTCTAGGGAGGCGCGCCGCGAAAAAGAAAGAGGGAATTCGTGAAAATTTGATGATATCTGTGAAAATCATCATCACATTGGGCAAGAAATGCGCATGAACCAGCATGGGCAATGAGGGACCGCTCGTTCCTCTCTGGCCGCTGCGCCGTCTGGCTTGTCCGGAGCCGTGTGCCGGACTCCGGATGCCATGACCGGCGTTCATTGGTCACTCATGGCACCGCGTGAGGAAACCTGGAATCGGCAAAACACGCACATCCCCCGAAGCGACGATTCGGGGACGAGGGTCGCGCTCAGAGGCCGGAAGCCTGACCGTCGGATGGGACTGACAGCGGTTCTTCCAGACCCGCCTTGCCGGCATACCGCATTTCGCCGGCTCGGATCCAGGCGTCGATGCGGTTGGACTGCGGCGGAAGCGGGCAGGTCGTGTAGGCATTGAATGCGCACGGGGGGTTGTAGGCCTGGTTGAAATCCAGAACGACACGCCCGTCCTGAGGTAGATCGGCGTAAAGAAATCGCCCCAGGCCGTAGGTCTCGGTCCCGGATGTTCGATCCGCGAAGATAAAGAACAGCTTGTCGTCCTCGCGAACGGCTTCCAGCGAGATCGTCTTGCCTTCGTGGACAAAGCGCACCATGCCGGGATTGGGCTCTTCGATCAACTGGCCCATGACGTTGGCAACCTGGATCGTGGCCCCGGGGGGATGGGAAATGAACTCGGCAGTGACCCGCCAGTCCGGATCCAGCGGGTAGTAGTCGAGGCCGACGAATTCGGTGCGCGTCGGCGCCTGCGGATCGCGTACGCGCAATGCCAGTCTCCCGCCGGGTGCCACCAGGTGAATCCTGGCGCCGTCGGCCTCCACATAAACAGGGTCGCTGTCACGACCGAGCGTCATCTCCCCGGAGGTCACTTCGGCCCCGTCTATCCGAACCTCGCCCGGAGCAGCCACGTCGAAAACAACACGGCCACTTTGGGCCACGCGGACGCTGCCCCAGCGGGCCGGCCCCGACGACACCACGACGTCGTTGTCGGGAGCACTGCCGACAGTCTTGACCCTACCCGGGTCAAGCGTGACCAGTCCGACCAGGCTCAACCATCCGTGCGGCTCGGTCAGCCTTTCCAGGCGGCGCTTGCGCCAATCCATGTTCAGGCGCTCGAAAACGTCCGGCGCAAGTTCGCTACCCGAATGCATGGAGACATTTTCCTTTTGCTGGCAGCCGACCACAGCGAAAACGGCCAGCAGCGGAGCCAGCCACACAACCTTATACACGCCCGTAGACGTCTTCCAGCCGCTCGATATCGTCTTCACCGAAATAGCTGCCGGTCTGGACCTCGATGATGTGGACATTCTTTTCGCCGGGATTCTCGAGCCTGTGCAGCGAGCCGGCCGGTATTTCTACCGTCTGGTTCGCCCCAAGATCGAACTGGTCGTCTCCCACTCTCACCCTTGCGGTGCCGGAGACCACCGTCCAGTGTTCGCTTCGATGCTCGTGGCGTTGCAGTGAAAGCACGCCGCCGGGGCACACGACCAGCCGCTTGACCTTGCAGTCGTCGGCATCCTCGAGCACCGTGTAACTGCCCCAGGGGCGATGAACGGTCTGATGAAACACGGCCGACTCGTGATCGCGTCGAGTCAGTTCCTCGACCACTTCCTTGACTTCCTGCGCCCTGCCCCGCCGCGCCACCAGGACGGCGTCGCCGGTGTCCACGATGACCAGGTCATCGACGCCGACGGCGGCCACCAGGCGCTTGTCGCTCTGGACAAAAGTATTTCTTGAACCGACCAGCACGGCATGGCCCTGAACCTGATTGCCCGCGCCGTCGGTTTCGTACAGGTCGCTGATCGCCTGCCAGGAGCCGATATCGCTCCAGCCGCAGGCCACCGGTACCACCGCGCGCCGGGGCGCGCGTTCCATCACGGCGAAATCGATGGATTCGCTTCGCACCGCAGCAAAGCGCGCCGGATCCAGCTCCACCGGATCCTGATCGCGGGCGGTTTCGCTCCATGTCGCCTCCACACCGGCAAGAATATCCGGCGCCTGTTCCGCCATGGCCTCCAGGATGGCCTCGGCGGTGAAGCAGAACATGCCGGCATTCCAGAGATACTGCCGGCTCTCGAAATAGCGCTGTGCCGTAGCCGCATCCGGCTTCTCGACGAAGGCCTCGATTCTCGCGCCTGCGTGTTCCAGACCTTCGCCCGCCCGGATGTAGCCAAACCCCGTTTCGGCGTGAGTGGGCTGGACTCCGAGACAGACCAGCCAGCCTTGCGCTGCAAGCGCATCGGCTCGCCGCACGGCCTCTGCGAAGGCCTCCTGATCGCGTACCAGATGATCGGCCGGCAATACCAGCAGGCGCGCGTCGCCGCCGAACTCGTCGCGAACCCACAGCGCGGCCGCGGCAATCGCGGCTGCCGTATTCCGCCCTTCAGGCTCGAGCACGAATGCGTGCCTGGCTTCCGGGGCCACCTCGCGGTATATATCACGCGTGAAGAAGAAATAGTCGCGCGCCGTGATTGTCAGCACGTTGGCGTGATCGATAACGTCGAGTGCACGCTTCAGCGTTGCCCCGGCAAGGGTCTGACCATCGGCAAGCCGCATGAACGGCTTGGGATGCGCCTTGCGCGAAACAGGCCAGAGCCGTGTTCCGGCACCGCCTGACAGAATGACCGGTATCAACATATCGACTCCTTCCAGAAAGCCATGCACTCATCCAGCCCGCGCTCGACGGAGGGCAATTCAAGGCCGGTGAATTCCTCGTAACGGCCGCAATCGAGAACCGACCAGACCGGGCGTCGCGCTTTCTGCGGCCAATTGGCGCTTTCGATCGGTGAAACATCGACGGGCCGATCCAGTGCGCCGATTTCGACCGCCCGCTGGACGGCCAGCTTGCCGAACTCGTGCCAGGACATCCGGCCGCGTCCCGCAACGTGGAAAAGGCTGCAACGATCCGGCAGGCGTTCGCGTCGCTCCAGCAATGCAATGCAGGCGTCGGCCAGATCTCCGGCCCATGTCGGCGAGCCAAACTGATCTGAAACGATTTTCAGCGGCTGGCCCTGGCTGGCGCGCGTCAGGATGGCCGACAGGAAATTTCCGGGAAAGTGACTGTACAGCCAGGCCGTGCGAACAATGATCGCTCGCGCGCCGCTTTCGGCAATCGCACGTTCGCTTGCCAGTTTTGTCCTTCCGTAAACATTACCGGGCGATGGCGTGTCGTTTTCATTCCATGGTCGATCGCAACGGCCTGAAAAGACGTAGTCGGTGGAGAAATGAAGCAGTATCGCGTCGTTTTCCGCACACCACCGGGCGATCCAGTCGGGCATATCGGTATTGAGTCGAGCGGCAAGCTCGGGCTCGTCCTCGGCTTGATCGACCGCCGTCCACGCAGCCGGATTGACGACGATATCCGGCTTGACCCGCTGCAGCGTCTTGTTCAGCAATCGACGATCGGAGAGATCGCACTGAAAATCCCCACCCTCCCGGTCGGTCTGGACGACTTCGCCGATTCGGGCCAGCCGGGGTGCAAGGTGACGGCCCAGCTGGCCGCCGCAACCTGTCAGCAGGATTCGCATCTTGGCAAACGCTCCTTGGCAATCTGTTCGAGTCGGGGGGCGGCCTCGTCCTTTGCCGAAAGCGAGGACGGCCGATGTGGCCAGAGAACCCCGACGGTCTCGTCATTCCAGGCCACACTTGCATCGTAGTCCGACCGATACGGTCGTGTACACAGGTACGAAAATGTCGCCTCTTCCGACAGCACCTGGAATCCATGCGCAAAGCCTTCGGGTATCCAGAGCTGCCGGTGATTTTCAGCGCTGAGTTCGACCGAAGTCCATTGGCCGAATTTCGGCGAATCCGGCCGGATATCCACGGCAACGTCGAATACCCGGCCGGACGTCACCCAAACCAGCTTGCCTTGCGGTTCCGGCCACTGATAGTGCAGGCCTCGAAGGACGCCGAAACGGCTATGGCTGGTATTGACCTGGGCGAATGCCGGGCCGATACCCGACCCGACAAAACGCTCGTCGCGCCAATTCTCCAGAAACCAGCCGCGGTCATCACCAAAAACATCGGGTTCGATCAGCTTGACGCCAGGCAGTTCAGTCTCGCGAATGTGCATCAGCACCGTCTCCGGTCAAGCGCGGCCCAGGGGAACCATCATGCGGCATCACCGCGCCTTCCGAGACGCTCACCGCGATACGAACCGTCCTGGATGCGCTGCCACCACTCACGGTTGTCCAGGTACCAGTCGACTGTTGCCTTCAATCCGGTCGCAAGATCCATTTCGGGCTGCCAGCCGAGTTCGTCGCGAATCCGCGACGCGTCGATGGCGTATCGCCGGTCATGGCCGGGCCGATCGACAACATGGCGAATCAGGTCACGACGCGGGCGTTTGCCCGGAACGCGTTCGTCCAGCAAGTCGCAAAGCGCATGGACGATATCGATGTTGGTCCGCTCGGCATTACCGCCGACGTTGTAGGTTCGGCCAGGCGCTCCCGATTCGAGGACGCGCAACAGCGCGCGGCAATGATCACCCACAAAAAGCCAGTCGCGTCGCTGCTGACCGTCACCGTATACCGGCAAATCCCGCCCCTCCAGCGCGTTGATCAACATCAGTGGAATCAGCTTTTCCGGAAACTGTCTCGGGCCGTAGTTGTTGGAGCAGTTGGTGATCAGCACTGGCAGACCCCAGGTCCGGTGCCACGCCCGCACGAGATGATCGGCGGCAGCCTTGCTGGCAGCGTAGGGGGAACTCGGCTTGTACGGATTCAGTTCGGTGAAAGCGGGCTCGTCGGGCTCGAGGTCACCGTAGACTTCGTCCGTCGAAACATGAAGAAATCGAAACTCCGGATGCCCCGACTTCCAGTACTCCAGTGAAGCGTCCAGCAGCGCCTGGGTGCCCAGTACGTTCGTCTCGATGAACGCCGATGGATTGTCGATGGATCTATCGACGTGACTTTCGGCGGCAAAATGCACGATCGCCTCGGGCTGATGGGTGTCCAGAAGCTCACGCACCAGACGCGTGTCGGCAATATTGCCCCGCACCAGCTCATGGCGATCCGCTCTCACCTCGCGGAGTGATTCCGGATTGCCGGCATAGGTCAGCAAGTCCAGATTGACCACCGCGAAATCGGCTCTGTCGGCAATGAAATGGACGAAATTGGCGCCGATGAATCCGGCGCCTCCGGTAACAAGCAGCTTTTTCATGAATGGATCTTCGGATCAGGTCGCGTTACGGAATCAGAACGGAATATCGTCGGCCAGATCATCGTCGGCCGGGGGTGGGGCCTGTCTCGATTGCTGCCGCGGCTGCTGCTGCCGACCGCCGTAACCGGCATCATCCATCGGTGCCGAGCCACTCCGCCCATCGAGCATCTGCATTTCATTGGCGACGATTTCAGTGGTATAGCGATCCTGACCGTCCTGGCCCTGCCACTTGCGCGTCTGCAGCCGGCCTTCGATGTAGACCTTGCTGCCCTTCTTGAGGTATTCGCCGGCGATCTCGCCGAGCCGATTGAACATCACCACCCGGTGCCATTCGGTCTTTTCCTGCGGCTCTCCGGTCTGCTTGTCGCGCCACTGGTCGGTGGTCGCGACGCTGATGTTGCAGACGGCGGTATTGGCCGGCGTGTAGCGAACTTCGGGGTCCGCCCCCAGGTTTCCGATCAGGATGACCTTGTTGATTCCGCGCGCCATTTCGCTTGCTCACAGGTATGAATTTAAGCCTGAAAGTCTAGCACAAGGAACCGGCGGCTCAGCCCCTCGTCGGCCCCGAACGGGGCGCGCTCGACGGCCCGGCTCGCGTCTGCCCGAACCGGGTCGGCCGACCGAATCGCCCCGCTCGCCCGGCGACATCCGGATGCCGCCGCAGGTCCGGCAGACGAGATGGAGACCCGGCCAGGTCTCCAGGCGACCGAACGGCGGTCCGCCGCAGAATCACCGCATGACCATTCAATGGCAATCGGCAGCGCTTCCCCGGTCCGTGAAACGTATAATCACGGGTTATGAACCACGTCAGTTCGATTACGTCCCCGAGTTCGCTGGCCGAGATCATGGGCCTGACCGCCGGCGACCGCCAGGCGATGGACGCGCTGATCCGGAAGCGGCTCAGATCCGACGTGCTGCTCGTCAACCAGATCGGCGAATACATCATCAACGCCGGCGGCAAGCGATTGCGTCCACTCGTCCACCTGCTGTCGGCCCGCGCCTGCGGCTACGGCGGCATGGCGCATACGCAACTCGCCGCCGTCATCGAGTTCATCCATACCGCCACGCTGCTGCACGACGATGTCGTCGACGGCTCGGAGCGGCGGCGCGGGCAACGCACCGCCCACCAGGTCTGGGGCAACGCGGCATCGGTGCTTGTCGGTGATTTTCTCTACTCGCGCAGTTTTCAGCTGATGGTAGAGCTCGAATCGAATTCGATCATGTCGATCCTGGCCGACACCACGAATACGATCGCCGCCGGCGAAGTATTGCAGCTGATGCAACTGGGCGACATCGAACTCGACGAGTCCGGCTACCTCAAGGTCATCGGCGACAAGACCGCCTGCCTGTTTGCCGCCGCCGCGCGGCTGGGTGCGGTGATTTCCGACAGTCCCCGCGAGGTCGAACAGTCGCTTGCCGACTTCGGCTTCGCCCTGGGCCAGGCATTCCAGATCACCGACGACTGGCTGGATTATTCGGGCAAGGACGATGCGCTGGGCAAGAATCTCGGCGACGATCTCGCCGAAGGCAAGGTCACGCTGCCGCTGATCCTTGCGCTCAAGGCGGCCGAAAAGGCCGATCGCGATTTTCTGATCGAAACGATTCATGCCGGCGGCACCGATGAACTCGACCGCGTCCGCGAGGTGCTGATCAAGACCGGGGCGCTGGACGACGCGCTGGAACGCGCCACGGCGTTCTCGGAACGCGCCTGCCGGGCGCTGGCGCCGCTGCCGGCGTCGGCGGAACGCGATTCGCTGGAGCTTCTGGCACGCTTCGCGGTCGACCGGTCGCTCTGAGCCCGCCTTATTCACTGCCCTTCGGCCGCAGCGCCTGGCGACACCGCAACTGGCAGGGTGGTGAATAAGGCCGGCTGAATCCAAACGTATCCCACGCATACGCTCGAAGGATAGCGGCTACGGAACAGTTCTTGGCAGACTCCAGTTCGCCCGGATAACCAATTCTCGCGCGTCGTCAGGTCAGCGCGCCCACCGCGTCCCTGAATGCATCGCCGCGGTGCTCGAAATCCCTGAACGCCGGAAAACTCGGAGCGCCGGGCGACAGGATGACCACTCCATCAGCCCGGCTCAGCCGCCGCGCCGCCACGACCGCCTCGACCATGTTCCCGACAACCGATACGCGCCCGGCCTCGACGCCGCCGGCGTCGGCAAAAAGCCCGCAGATGGCAGGCCCGTTGTCGGGCAGTCCTATCAGCCCGGACAGCGGGTTTTCCCGACAGAACTCCGCGACCATGCGCCAGTCCGCGCCGCGCTCCAGCCCGCCGACGATAAGCACCGGATTCGGCGGGCTGGCCTGCAGCGCCGCAAGCGTCGCATACGGCGTGGTCGCGATCGAGTCATTGACCCACAACGTTGCGTCCGGTCCGGGTACGGGTTCGAGCCGATGCGGAAGGGGCCGGAATGACGCCAGCCTTTGCCTGACCGGCTCCAGTTGTCCGTCGATGGATTCCACGACCGCCAGGGCCAGCGCTAGATTGTCCAGGTTGTGACGTCCCACAAGCGGACTATCGGATGCCGTCATCAATCGTCGCCCCCGGCACCGGATTCCGTCGACCTCGGCCCGGATGCCGCCTTCGACGTTGACCGGCCGGACATCGGGCAGGCCGGAGACGGCCTGCGCCAGCACCGGATCGGCGCCGTTGATCCACAGCGGTCCGCCGTCGAGAAGAGCCGCTATGCGCAGCTTGGCGGCGTAATAGTTCGCCACGCCGCCGTGCCAGTCCTGGTGCTCGGGAAACAGCCGCGTGATCACCGCCGCGCTGGCATGCCCGCGCAGATCGGCGAGCTGGTAACTGGAAAGCTCGATGACGAACCAGTCCGAGCGATCCTCGAGCAGGTCCAGCATCGGCACCCCGATATTGCCGCCCAGTGCGACCGACGTTCCGTCCGCCGCCAGCAGGTGTGCGATCAGCGCCGCGGTGGTGCTTTTCCCCTTGCTGCCGGTCACGGCAACCACCCGGGCTTCGGGACGCTCGGCGAACCACAGCGACGAAATGCAGGTCACCGGTATGCCGGCCGCGCGCCAGCGGACCAGCGCCGGCAGGTCGACCGGTACACCGGGTGAACGCAGAACCCGATCGGGCGCACCGGAAACCGAATCGGGCGTGCCGATGCGCAGCGGCCAGTCGAGGGGTTCGATATCGGGCGCGCGGTCGCACAGAACCTCGATACGCGCACCCGGCGCCCGCTGGGCGACTGCTCGCTCCAGCGCCCGACCCTCGCGCCCGAAACCGAGCACTAGCGTGAGCCCGGTCTTCAGGATCTCGAAATTCATCAACGGAATCGCTCCGGTATGCAGTCGGGGCCCTCGGGTCGGAGTATCGTATGGAGATCCGGCAACTGGATTCCGCGAACCCGCGTCATCAATTCGCGCACCACCGCATGATCACGCCAGCGCGCATCGGCGGCAAGCGCGCCCAGCGCGGCGCGCGCCTCGCCGGCCTCGCCCACGCACTCGAATGGACGCGGCCCGGCCAGTTCCAGCAGTTCGGCAAACGCGTCGGCCTGTCCGGCTTCGGCCAGAAGATCGCGGCCGAAGATGGTCTTCAAGCCTTGCACCTCCATGAACGGCGCCAGGGCCAGGAAAACGAACCGGCATTTCGGGCATTCGCCGCACCAACGCGCGGTGCGCGGGCCCTCGAGGTGGAAGTTGCGATTGCAGCTGGAAAAGACATCGTGATAGGCGGTCAACTCGGCGAACTCGCGGCAGATGGCGAGTTCGCTGTCGCGCCGCAGCAGCGAGAACACCGCCAGGTCGTCGGCGACGTATCGCGCTATCCACTCGCCCAGCAATCGTTCGAACGCATGGCTCTTGGCGAACTGATGGTTGACCGGCCGGCCATCCGGGGTCGTCAGCGTCGGCGCATCGGCCGATCGCTCGTTGGCGAAAACCACCGCGTCGAAGTTCCATATCAGAGCGGCAATGACCAGGGTCGCGGCGTTGATCGCGGTGATCGGGACGTGCCCGTTGAGGGCGCCGCCGGCGTTCAATGCAGCCAGTTCCGGGGCGAGCCGGCGCCGGATGACACGATGCCGCGTGCCGGCGCGCTCGGCCACGCGCCCAATCAGCGGCGCCGCTCCCACCTGCACCGTTTCGGTCTCGATGCCGCGCGCGCGCACCCGCTCCAGCGCGACCAGCGAATCCTTGCCGCCGCCCATCGGCACCAGCGCGCGCCCCCCCAGCCCGAGTGCCGGGGCACCGGTTGGACCAGACCGGTCGGCGGCGTCGAAGTCCGGCCAATAGCGGCCCTGCAGTTGGTTGACCCAGGCCATTTCAGCCAGGCCGTGCTGATAGATCAGCGCCAGCGCATCCGCCTGGAAGGCGTCCGGCCGGCCGGCCGCGAAACGAATCTCGCCACGACAGGCAACCTTCCAGTAACTCACGCCGGCAATCCAGTGCAACAAATCCAGGGCGGCCTGAAATGAAGGGTGATCCGGTGAAACATGCGGCGTAGCGCGGCCGAAACCGAAGCGCTCTTCCAGAAACAGATCCTGATCGTTGCCGAACAGCCGCCAGTGCAAGCGGAGGTCGCCGGAATCCGGATCGAATTCGCGGCTGGTGAATTCGAGCCCTTCGATTTCGGAAGGCTGCATGCCGTGGATCAGGACTGCCCGCCGCCTGCGACAGCGTCGGCTTCTGCCTCCTGGCGCGGCCATGCACGCAGGACCGCGTTGACAAGCGTGGCCAACGGAATCGCGAAAAACACGCCCCAGAACCCCCAGATGCCACCGAAGACCAGAACCGCGATGATGATCGCGATGGGATGGAGGCTGACGACTTCCGAGAACAGCACCGGCACCAGCACGTTGCCGTCGAGCAACTGGATGATCGCGTAGGCAACCATGACCCAGGCGAACTCCATGGTGAAACCGAATTCGATGAAGGCCACGATCGCAACCGGAATCGTCACCACTGCCGCACCTATATACGGGATGAGCACCGAAAAGCCGACCAGCATGGAAATCAGCATGGCGAACGGAACGCCGAGCAGATGAAAAGTGATGAAGGTGACAATCCAGATGATCAGGATTTCCAGGACCTTGCCTCGCACGTAGTTGCCGATCTGGGCATCGACCTCGCTCCAGACCCGCATCGCCAGCGCCCGATTACGCGGCAGGTAGCGTCTGAACCAGGCCAGGATCTGCTCCTTGTCCTTGAGCAGGAAAAATACCAGGATCGGAATCAGGACCAGGAAGATCACAAGGCCGATCAGGTACATCACGCCGGAAGGCGAGACCACGGCTCCGCCGTACTTGCGAATGTCTTCGCCAATCCGGCCGAGAATGTCGTTGACCTGCTCTTCGCCCACAATCTGCGGATAACGCTGCGGAAGGTCGGCGATGACGGTCTGGATCTGCCCGATGTAGTCGGGCAATTCCGCCAGTGCCTGCGCCAGCTGGCGCGTGATCATGGGCGTGATGCCAAAGAACAGAACGAGCAATACGGCCATGAAAGCGCTGAACACGACCATGACCGAGACCAGACGCGGCACGCCGAACTGGACCAGCCTGGCCACCAGCCCCTCGAGAAGATAAGCCAGCACGACGCTGGCGAAAACCGGCGCCAGCATCTGGCCAAAGACCATGATCAGGACCAGACCGGCAAGCAGCAGCATGGCCAGTATCACGACCTGCGGGTCGGAAAAATTCCGGTGGTACCAGTCCTTGATTTGCGAGAACATCGCCATGGTTGCTCAATATCGCGCTCTGATCAGCGGCAAGCGTAACGCAAGTCCGGCCCGACCGGCTCACCGCCACGGGACCAGCCGCACTCCGGGGAAAGATTTCAGAACCGGATATTAAGCCTCGCCGCGACCTCGACGGCCTGGTCCAGCCTTTCGCTGACGACGCCGAGAACGTTTCCGCCAAACGCAAATTCCGGAGGCGCGTAGCTTGCCGTCAGATCCAGGCGAGCACGCTCCCCGATTCCCTTTCCGAGGCCCAGAAGAAGGCTGTGCTGCGCCAGTTCGTCGTCCAGCGCCGCAACCAGCGACTGAGAGGTGGGCGTCGGCTGCGAACGGGTATGGAAATCCACCTTGAATTCCAGATCGTTGTCATGCTGCCAACGCATGCCCAGGCTGTAAACGGTCAGGTCGTTCCATTCGAACCGCGGGCTGCTGCTGTCGCCAAGCAGGGCCGTAAAGCGTGCCGGCAGCGCTCGACTGGGAAATGCACCGACCTGGCTGTAGAAAACCTGCGAGACCGCCACGGTGAACAGGGTATGTTCACCGGCTTGCATGTCGAGCCCCATCCGCACACGGGAGGGAATGTCGAGATCAGCCGAGTAGCCGTGCACGCCCCGGACGCTGGCCAACTCGTCCATGTTGATACGTGACTGGTACGAGGCGTTCATCATCAGCCTCGGCATCAGTTCGGAAGCGAAACCCAGTTGCAAACCAGCCCCCTGAGACAATTCGCGGTTGCCGGCGAAGAAATCGACAGGTCGAAAAGCCCCCGTGTACTCGGAAAGGTCGAGCATGGAATGGCTGAACTGCTGGGAGGCCAGCACGGCCGATACGCTCAGGCTGTTGGAATCGTTGACCTTGCCGGAGAGTCCTGACAGCAGTATGGACCTCTCGAAACCGGGCGAGGTCGATCCCGCCTCAATGCCGGCCAACGTTCCGTACTGGATCGAGCGGGTGATCCTGGAACTCAAAAAGGAAAATCTGGGCTCGTTCGAAGCCCCGATCAGCGGTCGGGCAAAATCGGGAAGAACCACGTCACGGTCCAGCCGCAACCAGCTTATTTCAGGTACGTCGACGCGTTGCACCGAAGCCATCTCGGGCGTCAGTTGCTGCGCGAGGTAAGCCTCCCAGGGGCCCAACTCGAAGCCGGCCAGATACCACGCCATCGAAGACGGGAGCATGCTTCTGGCAGAGGCGTACCCGGCATGCGAATGACTCCCGGCAGCCAATGCGAGCAACACCGTCAGGATGAGCAATGATCGACGCAACATCTGTTTCCGTCTGTGCGATAAAGAGTAATGAAACAAGTTTACTTCGACTTTTGGTAAAAATACAACAGTAACAGCCCAATTATTGACCCTCGACCACTGGACAACGCAAGGAAAAGGAGCACTGGAATGCCTGCTGTTGCAGAAAAACAACAAACACCCCGCCCAATGCCGGTTGCGCTGACGATCGCCGGATCGGATTCCTGTGGCGGCGCCGGCATCCAGGCCGATCTGAAGACTTTTGCCGCCATCGGTGTTTTCGGCGCTTCCGCAGTCACCGCAGTAACCGCCCAGAACACCGCCGCAGTCAACGACGTGCGGACCATGGATGCAGACTTCGTCGCCGCCCAGATCGCGGCATGCTTCGAGGACCTGCCGGTCGCCGCGGTCAAGACAGGCATGCTTGCGAACGCGCAGATCACGCGCAGCGTGGTTTCGGAGCTTAGCCGGGTCGCCCCGTCGGGCGCAGTCAGGCTGCCGCTGATCGTCGATCCTGTGATGATAGCGACCAGCGGCGCACCGCTGCTGGATGACCAGGCGATTGCCACTTTATGGGACTGCCTGCTGCCTCTGGCCACGCTGGTCACGCCGAACCTGCCGGAGGCTGCGGCACTGACCGGTCGGTCTCGGGACACCGACCCGGAAACCCTGGGCGCACTGCTTCTGGAAACCGGCGCGAGCGCAGTCCTGATCAAGGGCGGTCACGCGAAGGGCGAGACGTGCCGTGACCTGCTGGTGACCGCCGGCGCTGCAAAAGCGCTCGAGTGGCCGAGGGTTTCGGGCGAGTTTCACGGCACCGGATGTGCATACTCTGCCGCGATCGCCGCGCTGTGCGCCCGAGGTTTGCCACTCGATGTCGCCGTATCGAGGTCGGGCGCGTGGCTTCAGCAGCAGATCCGCTCCGCATTCAGGCCCCTGAGCGGTGGGCTCGGGTTGCTGCCGTTCACCGTCGAGGACAATACCTGAAAAGCGTCGCGGCTCGGCCCGGCGCCTCGAGAAACGCCGACTTCCGGCACCTCCCGTCAGCCGGCAAGCCGGTCGATGATCGCATCGGTGAACGAAACGGTCGTGCCGGTACCGCCGAGATCTGGCGTGACCCGATCGCCGGCGACGATCACGTCGCGTATGGCCTGGCGCAGCGCACGGGCATCTTCCTGCCGCTCGAGATGTTCCAGCATCTGGGCTGTGCCCAGCAGCAGCGCACAGGGGTTGGCAATACCCTGCCCGGCAATGTCCGGCGCCGAGCCATGGACGGCCTCGAACATTGCCGTGTCGTCGCCTATGTTGGCGCCTGGCGCGAGACCGAGTCCACCGACCAGGCCGGCGCAGAGATCGGAAATGATGTCCCCGAACAGATTGGTCGTGACCATCACGTCGAAGCGCTCCGGGTTCATCACGAGTTGCATGCAGCAATTGTCGACGATAATGTCGTCGAATTCGATGTCCGGGTATTCCTCGGCCAGCGACCGCGCGACATTCAGGAACATGCCCGTCACGTCCTTGAGGATGTTGGCCTTGTGCACGGCGGTCACTTTCTTGCGCCCGGCCTTGCGCGCCAGCTCGAAGGCATAGCGGATAACCCGTTCGCACCCGCTGCGCGTCGCCACCATCTTGGATTCCGCCCGGGAACCGTCCGCGCTGGTAAAAGCATCCGCGGCGAGGTAAGCGCCTTCGGTATTCTCGCGTACGGTAATCAGATCCACGTTTTCGTAGCGCGCCCGGGTGCCGGGAAAACTGATGGCCGGACGCACATTGGCGTAGAGATCGAATCGCTTGCGCAGCTCCACATTGAGCGAGCGAAAGCCGCCACCGACCGGCGTCGTCAGCGGTCCCTTCAGGACCAGCCGTGTGCGCTCTATGGATGCGAGCGTCTGCTCGGGCAGCAGCGTACCTTCGGCTTCCTGGGCCGCCAGGCCGGCGAGCTGAAAATCGCACTCGAACGGCGCGCCCAGCCTCTCCAGCACGCGCAGCGATGCATCGACGATTTCCGGTCCGATCCCGTCGCCGCGAATCACCGTAAGTTCGGTTTTTTCCGTCATGATCTCTTCCATGTCTCAGCTGGTCAGGATGCGATCGAGATCGCCGGCCTGTTCCAGCGCGTTAAGGTCGTCGAAGCCGCCGACGTGGAAGTCGCCGATGAAGACCTGGGGCACAGTCCTGCGGCCGGTGCGCGAAATCATCTCGGCGCGCTTGTCGGGCTCGGCATCCAGCGAGACTTCGGTCCAGTTCACATTCTTGCTGCGGAACAGGTTGCGGGCCGCCACACAAAACGGGCAGGCCGCGCGGGAATACATCACGATCGATTTTTCAGTCATTGGATCTGTCACTTCCAGTTTGGATTGGGCGCGCCGCCACGTTACAGACGGGGCGGAAGCAGCATATATTGACCGGCCAGCCAGTTGGGAGGTCAGCCGGTCAGATGCAGGATTCCGGGCGGGGCAAACCCCCGTACCTGCACGCCTCGCGAATGGGACCCTCCGGAAAAAGACGGTACAGGGTCTTGCTGGAGGCGTCCTCGACACCCGCGTCGCGTCGCATCGCCTGCAGCGTCACGCGCATCAACGGCGGCATTCCGTACTTGCGGTAATGGTCCCGAACGAAATACACCAGCCACCAGCGCAGGCGGCATAGCTCGATGTTGTCGCGACGCGCCATTTCTTCGGCAACGGCCTCGGACCAGTCCTCGGGATTGATCAGATGACCGTCGGGCCCGAGGGCGATAATCTGTCCCGCGCTGGCCAGAGTCTGTTGCCTGTTCATTATCTCACTCTACAGAATCAAAATGGTCGCGGCGCGGGCCCGAAGCCGAGCGACGTCGACCGGGTCCAGGGTCGGCACAGCGATTTCCGGAGCAAACCGGCGCGCCGGCGTTTCGCAGTGCAAGTCCAGCAGATCGAAGTCGGTTATTTGCGACCAGCCTCGCGCCGCGACGCCCTCGAGATGCGCAAGACCTTCGCCAGTGAAAAGAACGGTTGCATCCAGTTCGAGCGCCGCGGCGCCGAGCGCCATCTCCAGCGTCTCGCGGTGCTGGTGTCGAGCAAGCGGTGCAAATCCAATCTCCAGCAGCAGGGGTCCGGACTCGCTTCGTTTCGCCGCAGACCCCGGCTTGGAGCACAATTGCCCGCCCAGACCGAGACTGTCGATACGGTTGGCTGACAGCACCGACTCGTAGAATGCCGTCAGAGTTGCAATCCGGAATGGCTGCGGGAGCATATCGGTCGCAGTGCGCCGAGCCAGAGACGTCCGGCAAACCACCCAGTCGGCGCCCGGATCCGGCGCCGCGTTCGCAAATGCGGGAATCGACGCCACGGCGTCGCCATGGATAAAAACCATAGACGAGTCATGACCCCTGGCGGTGTCCCGCAATTCCTCAACGAGCCTGGCGGCGGCGTCGCGTGACGCCTTGCAGCGAATCAGTGCGATATAGTCGGCCATGGAGACATCTTCGGTTTCGGGAGCGGCCGGCTGTTGCGCCAGGCCATCCGTGATCATAATTCAATCGGAATTGAAACAACTTTCGCTCAATCCGGTCTGATCAGTCACGCGTGGAGTGGAATTTCCGGTCCGCAGACTTAATATTGTTGCATACAGGCTTCAGGGGCATTCAACGCCATGACAAACCTTAGAACCGACTCGATCCCGGGCAGCCGGATACGCAAGCGCGTCAGCTGGCGGCGAGCGATGGCGTGGCTGGCGGCGTGTGCGGTGGCGTTGCAGCCTTTGGCGTCATTGGCCCAGGAAGGCGTTCAGTTGCCGGATCTCGGCAGTTCGGGCGAAGTGTTGCCGCCGGAAGAGGCACGCACATTCCCCAACGACTTCCGCAATTACATGAGCGCCCAGGGCATGCTGGTCGAGGATCCTCTCATCGAGTCCTACTTCACCGAGATGGGCTACCGGCTGGTGATGCACAGTAGCGGACGAACCCAGAATTTTCATTTCCACGTCCTCAAAGTACCGGGCATCAACGCGTTCGCCGCACCAGCCGGCGTTGTTGCCCTGAATGCGGGATTGATACTGGCAGCCGAATCGGCCGACGAAGTGGCAGGCGTGGTGGCCCACGAGATTTCGCATGTCACTCAGAACCATCTTTCCCGCGGCCTGGAAGAACAGCAGCGTGTTTCTCTGCCGGTGATGCTGGCCACCCTGGGGCTGGTGATGGTCGGCGGCATCTCCGGAAATCTGGATGCAAACACCGCCCAGGGTCTGCTTGCCGCCGGCACCGGTCTGTCCCAGCAGGCCCAGATAAACTATACGCGCCAGAATGAAGCCGAAGCCGATCGCATCGGCATCCAGCTACTGGCGCGCGCCGGCTACGATCCCGCCGGCATGGCCGACTTCTTCAGCACCCTGAATCGCTGGGTGCGTTCCCAGGGTGCCGGACCGCCGGAATACCTGCGCACGCATCCGCTGACCGTCAGCCGCGTTGCCGAGGCTCGGGACAGAGCCGAGCAATACCAGCCTCAAAGACGCAACCGGGACGAGCAGTTCGATTTCATCCAGGCGCGCCTGCGCGTGCTGATGGCCGAACACGCCGACCAGGCGATCGACTATTTCGAACAGCACCTGCGGGACAATACCGGCAGCGAGGCGGCCAATCGTTACGGCTTGGCGCTGGCATTCATCGACGCTCGCCGAACCCAGCGTGCAGCCGAGCACGTCGACTGGCTGCTGGGTCGTGACCCGGACGACCAACTGTTTCGCATCCTCAACGGCGAACTGTTGCTGGCACAGGACAAGACCGCCGAGGCGCTGGCCGAATTCGAGACGCTGCATATGGCCTATGGGCAAAGCACACTGATTGCCCTGACCTATGCCAACGCGCTGTTACGAAGCGAAAATCCGGATGATGCAGTCGAGGCGGCCGGTATTCTTCAGAACCAGCTGCGGCGAAACCCCGACGATACGCGTATTACCGAACTCCTGGCCCATGCCGCAGACCGGGCCGGCGATCCGGTGCGCGCAGCCGAGGCTGTCGCGGCCAATTATTACCAGCGCGGCGGCCTGTCCCAAGCCATAGAGCAATTGCAGCGCGTGCTGGAGCGCGAGGATCTCGACTATTACGACCGGGCGCGCATTTCGGCCAAGCTCGACAGGATGCGGGTGGAGCGCATGCGGACCATGCCCGAGCCCGGACAGGCCTCGCGTAATTAGCACGGCATCGCCGCCGTTCCGAAACTTTCACAAGACCGAAAGATGACTGTAACGTCCCAGTAACAACCAGCCGGATAATCCTTGAAGGAGACTACACCTTTGTCGGTCAACCATGAAGCCCACCATCCTGGTCGTAGACGATGAGGCGCCGATTCGCAACATGCTGGCGTTCAGCCTTGACCGCGCCGAGATGAACGTGGAACTGGCCTGCGGCGGAGACGAGGCGCTGGATCGATTAAGCACGACTGAATCTCCGCCGGATCTGATTGTCATGGACTGGATGATGCCCGGACTGGACGGCCTTCAACTGACCCGCACGTTGCGAGAAATGCCAGCCCTGATGCACATCCCGATCATAATGCTGACCGCGCGCGGAAACGAGAGCGACCGAACCAGCGGCCTTGATTGCGGGGCCGATGATTACGTCATCAAGCCGTTTTCCACCCGCGAGCTGATATCACGGGTTCGGGCCGTCCTGCGCAGAACGCATGCAGCGTCCGCCGGCGCTTCCAAGGACGCAAGGATGCTGCAGGTCGGCGACCTCGTGCTCGACGCCGATTCGCACCGTGCGCTGGCCGGCGACCGACCGCTCAGCATGGGACCGACCGAGTTTCGCATTCTCAAGCTGTTCATGAGCGCACCTGGGCGCGCCTGGAGCCGGGCCCAGCTGCTGGCCGAGATCTGGGGCGCAGGGCAGGCAGTCGAAGAACGCACAGTGGATGTGCATATCCGTCGACTGCGAAAGGCGCTTGAGCGCACCGGCCATGCCGAGTTCGTCCAGACCGTACGCGGGCACGGCTACAGGTTCTCGGATGTGATCTGATGGCGGTGACGGCCGGAGCGTCGAGAATGGAATCCCCTGCCAGTGACGGAGCGGGACCGGCAAGCCGCGTGACACAGTCGGCCCACGCGCTGCCCGAATGGCGGAATTCCGAGCTCGACGATCCGAGACTTTTTTTCAATCGGGAGCTCAGCCTGCTGTGTTTCACCCGGCGCGTGCTGGAACTGGCGCGCGACCCTGAGATTCCGCTGCTCGAACGCGTGCGCTTCCTGTGCATCTCGTGCACGAATCTCGACGAATTCTTCGAGGTCCGGGTGGCTTCCATTCGCCAGCGGCTGCAACACGGGGCTACTCAGCCAGGTACCGACGGCCTGACACCCACCGCGACCCTGGAGGCGATCCGCGGCGCGGTCAGCGAGTTGGTTCAGACCCAGTACAGGGTGCTCAACGATGAACTGAGCCCCGCCCTGGAAGCCGAACAGATCCGCATCCTGAAACGCTCGCACTGGAACCGCCGTCAGCAACGCTGGCTGCACCGGCATTTTCAGCGTGAACTGATGCCGGTGCTCAGCCCGCTCGGGCTCGATCCGGCGCATCCATTCCCGCGCATTCTCAACAAGTCGCTGAATTTCGCCGTCGAGCTCGACGGCTCCGACGCATTCGGGCGCGATCCGGGCCTGGCGCTGGTGCGCGCGCCGCGCTCGCTGCCGCGCCTGATCCGAATTCCCAAGAGCTATTCAAGCGGCCCCAACGATTTTGTGTTCCTGTCGTCCATCCTGCATGCGTTCATACACGAGTTGTTTCCGGGCATGCATGTTCGTGGCTGTTACCAGTTTCGCGTCACCCGCAATTCCGAACTGTTCGTTGACGAGGAGGAAATCGAGGATCTGGCCCGGGCGCTCGAAGGCGAGCTGCTCGAGCGGGGCTTTGCAGAGGCTGTTCGCCTGGAACTGGCCAGCAACTGTTCGGCCGAAGTGGCCAAACTGCTGACCGCGAAATTCGGGCTGGACGACAGCGACGTCTACCGCTGTGATGGCCCGGTCAACCTCAACCGCATGAGCGCCCTGTGCGATCAGGCCGACCGTCCGGACCTTCTTTATCCCGCCTTCAGCCCGCGCGTTCCTGCGGCACTGGCATCGGGCAACAACCTGTTCGCGGCGCTGCGACGGCGCGATTTCCTGCTGCACCACCCATACGACAGCTTTGCGCCGACGGTCGATCTGCTGCGCCAGGCGGTTGCCGATCCCGACGTACTGGCGATCAAGCAGACGCTTTATCGCACTGGCGCGGACTCAGCCATGGTCGGCCTGCTTGTGGAGGCCGCCAGAGCCGGCAAGGACGTGACTGTGGTGGTCGAGTTGCGGGCGCGATTCGACGAGGAAGCCAACATAACGCTGGCCACGCGGCTCCAGGAAGCCGGCGTGCAGGTCGTTTACGGCGTCGTTGGCCACAAGACCCATGCAAAGATGATGCTGATCGTCCGTCGCGAGCGTCGCCAGCTGCGCCGTTACGTTCATCTCGGCACCGGCAACTATCACCAGGGCACCGCCAAGGCGTATACCGATTTTGCGTTGCTCACCGCCAACCAGCAGTTCGGTGAGGATGTCCACGCACTTTTCATCCAGCTGTCCGGGCTCGGCCGGGCCGCCAGAATGCAGGAGCTGGTGCAGTCTCCCTTCGACCTGCACGACTTCCTGATCGGCCGCATCCAGCGCGAAATCGAACATGCCGAAGCCGGACGAGCAGCCGGCATAGACGCCAAGCTCAACTCGCTGACCGAGCCCGGCATCATCCAGGGGTTGTATCGGGCCTCGCGCGCCGGCGTGCCAATTCGTCTGGTCGTTCGCGGTACCTGCTGCCTCAGGCCCGGCGTTCCCGGTTTGTCGGAGAATATCCAGGTGCGCTCGATTCTTGGCAGATTCCTTGAACATTCGCGGGTATATCGTTTTGTCAACGACGGCGAGCCCGAAGTCTGGGGGTCGAGTGCCGACTGGATGGAGCGCAACCTGTTTCAGCGCGTCGAGGCGGCGTTTCCGATTCACGCCGAAAGACTTGCCCAGCGGATGGCCGACGAAGCGATCGAGCTTGCCTTCAGCGACAATCGTCAAGCCTGGATTCTCGAACCGGACGGGAGCTACGCGCACGCTCGACCGGCGGCAGGCCAGAGCACGCTGGTTGCCCAGGAACTGCTCAGGCGCCGTGCCGAGCAGGATGACCCGGTTTCCTGAGACCGTCACCGGCGGCAACGGGTATCATCGCCGCCTGAACCATTCACGCGATATCTGAATGCCGCACCGCAACCTTTACGCCGCCGTGGATCTCGGGAGCAACAGTTTCCACATGCTGGTGGCACGCCGCGAGAACGGCGAACTTCGCGTCATCGACAGAATCCGCGAAATGGTGCGAATCGCCGGCGGTCTCGACGCCAGCGGGCGTCTGGCTCCGGAGACGCGCTCGCGCGCTCTGGAGTGCCTGGCACGCTTCGGACAGAGACTGGCCGACATTCCCGGGCCCCAGGTGCGGGCGGTGGGTACCCAGACGTTTCGCCGCTTGCTCAATCCGCAACACTTTCTGGTCGTCGCCGAAACCGCGCTGGGCTGCCCCATCGATATCATCAGCGGACGTGAAGAGGCGCGTGTGGTCTGGCTCGGCGTCACGGAAGGTACCGCATTCGGCGAACGATCGAGAATGGTCATCGACATCGGCGGCGGCTCAACGGAAATCGCAGCCGGGCTCGAGCGCGATCCCGAATTCACCGAAAGCATCCAGTTCGGCTGCGTCGGCGTGACGCGCAAGGCCTTCGGCAAGGGCCGAATCAGTCTCCAGCGATGGAAGCGTGCTGCGGCCGAAATCGAAACCGAACTGCAGGCCATCGCGCCACAGCTTGCGCGAACCGGATGGGAGCACGCCATTGGGTCATCCGGAACGATCCGTGCCGTCCAGTCCATCATCGCCGGTGGCCGGAATCCGGCGCCGGCAGCCCTTCGATCCGAACAGGTCGACGCACTTGCCTCGCGGATGGTCGACTTCGGCCATGTCGAGAAAGTCGATTTGCCCGGTCTGTCGAGTTCACGCCAACCCGTCATCGCCGGCGGCGTGCTGGTCCTGCAGGCTTGCATGCGTACCTTCGGCATCAAGACCCTGGAGGTCAGCCCGTTTGCCTTGCGCGAAGGTTTGCTGCATGATCTTGTCGGGCGCCTGGAACATCGTGATCCGCGCGAAAAGACGGTCCGTGGCATGGCCGAACGCTTCCAGGCCGATCGCTTACAGGCCGAGCGCGTGCGCGATTTTGCCCTGTGCGCGTTCGAGCAGGTTGCCGAGGCCTTCGATCTGCGGCGAATCCACCGGGAACTACTGGACTGGAGCTGTCAGTTGCACGAAATCGGCCTCGGGATAGCGCACAGCCATTACCAGATTCACAGCGCATATATCGTGGAACACTCCGACATGGCCGGGTTTACCCGCCAGGAACAGCAATTCATGGCCTGCATGCTGCGCCACCAGCGGCGCAAGCTGCCCGACGACGCCCTGGAAACGCTTCCGGCGCGCCTGCACGGCAGTGCTCGGCCGATCCTTTGCATTCTTCGTCTTGCCGTCGCGCTGGCCCGTTCGCGGAGCGACGCCGACCTTCCGGATTTCGCCTTGAGCGTCGGGCCCGGAAGCGGGTTTGTGCTGTCGTTGCCCGAAGGCTGGCTGCAGTCGCACCCGCTTTCAGCACGCAGCCTGGAACTCGAGCGACGCCAGTTCGCCCGTCTGGGCCTGAAACTCGTCGTGGCAAGGCTGTCCAGACCGCATCCGGTACGATGATGTACCCGCATTCCCCATGCTGACCGCAGAGCGCCTGCGCGCACGCGCCGGGATCATCGGCAGGATTCGTGGTTTTTTCGTGGCTCGCGGGGTGCTGGAGGTCCACACCCCTGTCATTACCGACTCGGGCGTCACCGACCTGCATATCGAAAGCCTGGCGCTTGCCGATGGCCGTTTCCTGCGGACCTCGCCGGAATACGCGCACAAGCGCCTGCTTGCCGCAGGCTCCGGAGACCTCTTCGAACTTGGGCCGGTGTTCCGCGCCGCCGAACATGGCCGCCAGCATCGGGAGGAATTCACGCTGCTGGAGTGGTACCGGGTTGATTGGGAATGGCGGGCACTGGCGACGGAAGTTCTGGAACTCATCGGCCACGTCATGCCAAGGCATCGCTGGACCCGCGAATTCGTGACCTGGCGCGAGCTGCTCCTTCGCGAAACCGGCATCGACCTCGACACGGCGACCGAAACAGAACTGCGAGACGCGGCACCGGATGCGCCGCGGGGACTTGCGCGGCCGGAAATCCTGGACTGGCTGTTTGCCACGCGCCTCCAGCCGGCCTTGCCCAGCGATCGACTCACCGTTGTGCACGACTTCCCTGCCTGCCAGGCGGCGCTGGCGAGACTCAAGCCAGGCCAGCCCCAGTGGGCCGAGAGATTCGAGATATTTGCCGGCGCGCTGGAGCTGGCCAACGGCTACCGGGAGCTGACCGACCCGGCCGAACAGCAGCGGCGTTTCGACCGGGACAATCTCCGAAGAAGCACCATGGGCCGTAAAACGATGCCGATCGATCGGGCCCTGATCGAGGCAATGGAACGCGGCCTGCCGGATTGTTCCGGGGTCGCGCTGGGCGTGGACCGGCTGATGATGGTTGCACTCGCAGTCGACGATATCGGCCGGACCCAGGTGTTTTGAGGAAACCGGAAAATTCCGGGCCAACGCGCATTGAATGCGTTTCAGCAAGTGACTGCGCGCCAATCCTGCACCGGAGACAACCGGCCGGGCGCGTCTGAATTATCCCGTAACGAACGTTCCATGAACGCTGCAGTTGGTCTAGGATAAGACTTCCGGGAAATCAGGGGAGATTCTGAACATGTTCATGATGCACCCGAGCGTTCGACCAGTCTGCCCGGCCGCGATCGCTCTTGTCGCCTGTCTGACGCTGGCCATGTCCGAATCCGCATGCGCCGAACCGCTGTGGCGGGCCGGTTGGGCCAACGACGAGTTTGTTGGCTCGGACAACCAGTTCACCAACGGGATATTCCTGCAGAAGAACTCGGAACTTGCCGATTCGCTGACCGAAACCGGAGGAACCCCGGCCTTCGGCAAGGGCCTGGCAGCGCTCGTGCTGCCCGATCGGGAAGGTCTGCACTACCGAGAAACCTGGACAATCGCCCAGAACATGCAGACCCCCGACGACATCGCACAACGCGACCTGATCGTCACCGACGTGCCCTACGTCGGCATGCTGGGCTGGGCCAATTCGCATGTCGCTTTCAATAATGAAGAACTGACCGGCTTCCAGACCCTGCTGGGCTGGGTGGGCGACCTGACTCAGGCCAAGCACGCCCAACAGGCCGCACACGCGCTGACCGGCGCCAATAGTCCCGAGGGCTGGCGCAACCAGCTCGACAACGAGCCGTTGGTGAATTTCTATGTCATGCGCAAGCGCAAATTCCTGGAAAACGACTGGATGGACGCGGCCTGGAACATCGACGCCGCGCTGGGCAATTTCTTCACCTTCGGCCAGGCCGCCCTGGAGTTCCGCATCGGCCACCGACCGGGCGGGTTTGCGCCGGCCCCGACGCCGACCGGCCGCAACCTCGACTACGACGCCCGCATCCAGGCCCGCGGTAAAAGTTATTTATACGCCAGCGCCATCGTTCGCGCCACCGGCCTGCTGTTCGCCCTGCCCCGCCATGGAAATCTTCTGCGCGACGGCAACGACTGGACCGAAAATGAGCGGATCGATCCGGAAAATCTGCTCGGCCAGGTCATCCTCGGCCTGCACTACGAGCGGCCGCGCTGGGGATTGCATTTCACGGTAAACCTGGCGACCGATTCGGTGAACACCGAGCGTGGGCCCAATCTGGAGGATCCCAGCAACAATTTCGGAATTCTGGTCGCCGAATGGAAGTTCTGAGATGCGCATGGTTTCGGACAAGCTGCCGGCCCGAAGTGGCTTGCAAACCTGCTTCAAGGAGCGGACACGTAGGGAAGCGCACGGGAAAACGCGAATCGTGCGCGCGCAAGCAGGTGCATGCGATTGGGACGCGAGATCGCCTGCACACGATCGCACGGCACCCATTCGACATCCCGCCCGGGTGCCTTGAGCGCCAATTCGCAGTCCCGGTCGCCGGGACGCCAGACCATGCCGGTTGGCGGGCCGCCCAACTCACCCTCGGCAGTCCGAATCGTGACCACGTAGCCCAGCAGGTAGCTTCCACTCTTGAACTCGATGCGTGCGGCGTTGAGCGGACGGCTTCGCACCGCACCATCGTCACCGATCATCGGCAGCGACTCGCGCAGACTCACGTGACCGTCCGGATAGACCTGCTCCACGATAGGCTCCGGCCAGTACGCGGCGGCAATACGATAGAGGGGAACGACCAGCATCAGTGCTGCAAACGCAATCAAGGTAAGCGATACTAATGCCGAGTTGAATAAATTTCCAAGACTGGGGGGAGTCTTCATCGATCGGAATATAGCACGGGGTTTTGTCATGGAATCTAATCAGGACCAGGTGCGCATCCGCCCTGCCCGCGCCGCCGAACTACCCAAACTTGCCGAGTTGGTTCGCGGACGTCTACCCGACCTGATGAAGCCAAATCCGGCGACGCAGCACGACAACGTCCGCAAACGTCTTGCCGCGTTGCTTCCGGACGAAGCCCTTCTGCTGGCAATCGACAACAGAAAGCTTGCCGGTATGGCAGCACTGGATCTCGACCACTCCCGGCTTCTGGCGATGTACCTCGATCCCAAACAGGCGCGCGCCGATACCGCGCGCCGATTGATCGCCAGCATCGAGGACACGGCCCGCACTTATGGCATTCAGCGCCTGAACTGCACCGTCAAACCCCAAGCCTGGGCTTTCATGGAACGGATGGGCTATCAGGCAACCGGTCTGCCCGACGACAACCAGCCCGTCGATCTGTCCAAGCGGCTGTTCGACGAGGCCAGTGACTGGGAGCAGCAGATCGCCCGACTCCACCGCGAACTCGGCATTGCGGCCAATTACGGCGTCAAGCACAGGCTGCAGACTGTTCGGGACGCCGTCAAGCGTGTTTCGGTAGGGCTTGACATCTTCAATCGAGACACGGAACTTTCGCCCGAGGCTGCCGATGCCTGGAAGGCGATGAAAGGCGATGCGCGCCGACACGACATCGAACTCCAGCTGGTCTCGGGCTATCGCAGCATGAACTATCAGGCAGAACTTATACGCAAGAAGCTGGCGTCGAACCAGAGCATCGATCGGATACTGCGGGTCACCGCTGCACCCGGTTACAGCGAACATCACAGTGCCGACGCGCTCGACCTCACGGCCCCCGGAATCACCCCTCTGACGCAGGAGTTCTCGATGTCGCGCGCCTACGAATGGCTGAAATCACAGGCACGCCTGTACGGCTTCCGCGAGTCGTTCCCCAACCAGAACAGACACGGCATCGAATGGGAGCCCTGGCACTGGCGCTACCGCAAGACCTTCGACCCTCGCCTGGCGAAATAAGCAGCGTGATCAGCCGAGTCGATTGGGCGCTCAGCCGAGCGCCTCAGTCACCGTTCTTGATCGCGTCGAAAGCAGCCAGTGCGCGCCGTCGACTCTGCTTGAGGTTGACGCGCATTGCCGGATAACTCCTTCGCCGACGCTCGCTCTCATCCAGTCGGGCAAGCCCCTTGGCATCCAGCCCTTCAAGCTCGGGACACCAACGCCGTATGTAGGCCGCCTCGGGATCGAATTTTGCGGCCTGAAGTTCCGGATTGAATACGCGAAAATACGGCGCCGCATCGGCGCCGCATCCTGCCGTCCATTGCCAGCCCTGCGTGTTGTTGGCCAGATCGGCATCGACCAGCGTGTCCCAGAACCAGCGCGCACCTTCCTGCCAGGGAATCAGCAGGTTCTTGGTCAGATACGACGCCACCACCATGCGCACCCGATTGTGCATCCAGCCCGTATGCCATAACTCGCGCATACCGGCATCGACAAGAGGTACGCCGGTGCGACCCTGCTCCCAGGCCTTCAGATCGTCGGCATAGTCATTTTCGGCGCGCCAGGGGAAATCATCGAAACGTGTCTGCATGGGACGCTCGGACAGACGCGGGATGTGATGAAGCAACATGGCGGAGAACTCTCGCCAGGCCAGTTCGCGCACCATCGAAAGCGCGCCCTTGCCGCCTGGCAATTCGCCCGACGGTTCGAGTTCATGCACGACCTGGACCGGCGAAACATGACCGAAATGAAGGTACGGGGAGAGGCCGGAAGTGGCGTCGCGATCCGGCAGATCGCGCGCATCGTCGTAATGCTCTACCGGCCCGTCGGCAAACGCCTTCAGTCGACGCCGGGCGGCCAGTTCACCGGGCGTCCAGTAATCGCCAAGGCGATCGCCCCAAGGGCGGTCGGGCAACAGTGCCAGCTGGTCGAGGTCAAGGCTCTGGACGTCGCCACTGCCGTCGTCCAGCGAGCGCGGCTCCGGACACGGCTGGACCGCCCGCCAATCTCGCTGCATCCGCCGCCAGAACGGCGTGAATACCTGGTAGGGACACTGGTCGTCCTTGAGCAGTTCCCAGGGCTCGAAAAGCATGGCGGCGCGAAAACTGCGCGCGGTGATCGATCCGGATTTCAGGTGGGCCTTGATCTCGCGGTCGCGGGCAACGATCGCCGGTTCGTACAAGCGGTTCCAGTACACCGCCCCCGCGCCGGTCTCGGCCAGCAACCGATCCAGTTCGGCGCGCGCATCGCCGTGGCGGATGATCAGGCGGGCGCCACGCTCGGAAAGGCGCTGGCGCAACTCGGCCAGGGCATGGTGCAGCCACCAGCGGCTGGCCGCGCCGGGTGCCCACGGGGCTTCAGCTTCCGGGTCGTGGATGTAGACCGGGATGATTCGTTCGAAGTCCTGTCTCGCGCGATCCAGCGCCGGATTGTCGGCCAACCGGAAATCACGCCGAAACCACACGATGGCTGCTTCATTCATGCCGCGATATTGATCGGCCGCCCATGAACAACGGGTGAAACCCTGGGGAATCTGGCATCAACCGCTGCCGGCTCTCCTGGTTTCCCTGGCCGAATCCGAACGGCGTGCCTGAAGGGCTTCCAGATAACCGTCGTCCAGGCCGGTGACGTACTTGCCGTTGAAGCAAGACGAATCGAAGCCGGCGAGTTTCGTGTTCTTGCCGCGCACCGCCTGTTCCAGATCGTCCAGGTCCTGATATATGAGCCGGTCGGCGCCGATGATTTCACGCACCTGCTCGACGCTGCGGCCGGCCGCGACCAGTTCGCTTGCCGCCGGCATGTCGATGCCGTAGACATTGGGATGGCGCACCGGTGGCGACGCCGATGCCAGGTAGACCTTTCTGGCGCCGGCCTCGCGCGCCATCTCGACGATCTGTCTGGATGTGGTGCCGCGCACGATGGAGTCGTCAACCAGCAGCACGTTCTTGTTGCGGAATTCGAGCCCCAGAACGTTGAGCTTGCGACGAACCGAGCGTGCACGCTCGGCCTGGCCGGGCATGATGAAAGTACGCCCGATGTACCGGTTCTTGATCAGGCCCTCGCGATACTTGACGCCCAGTCGGTGCGCCAGCGGCAGGCATGCAGTACGACTGGTATCAGGCACGGGTATCACCACGTCGATATCGTGATCAGGCCACTCATCCAGAATGCGCTCGGCCAGCTTTTCGCCCATGCGGAGTCTTGCCTTGTACACCGACAGATCGTCGATCAGCGAATCCGGACGCGCGAAATAGACGTATTCGAACAGACACGGCGTATGCGCGGCAGCGTGCCTGCTGGCGTGGCGCATCAGTTCGCCATCCAGAGTCACCAGCACCGCCTCTCCGGGCGCCAGATCGGAAATCAGTTCGAAACCCAGGATGTCCAGCACCACCGACTCCGAGGCCACGATGTATTCCTCGCCCTGCTCGGCTTCGCGCCGCCCCAGCACCATGGGCCGAATGCCATGCGGATCGCGAAAGGCCAGCATGCCCACGCCCGCAATCAGTGCCACGGCAGCGTAGGCGCCCCGACACCGATGATGAACGCCCTCGACCGCGGCGAAGACATTGTCGGCGTCAAGCGAGGTATTGCAGCGCTCGGACAATTCGTGGGCCAGGACATTGAGCAGCACTTCGGAATCGGACTCGGTGTTGATGTGACGCCGATCCTCGCGAAACAGCGATTCGCTCAAGGAATCGCTGTTGACCAGGTTGCCGTTGTGGCCCAGCGCGATACCCCAGGGCGCATTGACGTACATCGGCTGGGCTTCGTCCGGTCGGTCGCATCCGGCAGTTGGATAGCGCACATGGCCGATGCCTATGTCGCCAGTGAGACCGTCCATCGATTTTGCATCGAACACGTCGCGAACCAGGCCAATGCCGCGCGCCGAGCGCATTCGTTGACCATCCAGCGTCGTAATGCCCGCTGCATCCTGTCCTCGATGCTGAAGAATCGTCAGCGCGTCGTAAAGTCGGGCCGCAACCGGGCCACGACCGAAAATTCCTGCAACACCACACATTGTCTAGGGCTCCAATATTGTCGGAAGCGATTGTCCGCTGTCGGCGGGTCGCACCGGCTGATTTTCAGGATCCAGCAGTCCCCGCATCGATTCCGGCAGCCAGATCCGGGCCTGCTCGGCCAGCGCTTCGAAGGTCGGCAGCAACCGGGAGTCGTGCCACCATGGGTCCTGGGCAAACGGAGTGACGCGCAAAAGCAGCACCGCCAGCACCACGATGACCAGGCCGCGCGCCAGTCCGAAGAGTCCGCCGAAAAGCCGGTCGGTGGGCGAAAGCCCGGTCTTCTCCACCATCTTGCCGACAAGAAAGCCGATCAACCCACCCACGACAAGCACCAGAACGAACACGGCGGCGAAGGCCACGATGATCCGCGCCGAAGGCAGGTCGATGATTGGCTCCAGCGCGCCGGCCAGCGGGCCTGCAACCTGGAATGCGGCGAATATCGCTGCAGCCCAGACCAGAATCGAAAACACTTCCTTGATGAATCCGCGGACCAGACTGACGATGATCGAGACCAACAGAATGCCCAGAATGACCAGATCGGCCCCGTTCATGCCGCGTCAGGCACGCGAACCATGGAACCGGCGAACCTCTGAATGACTCTGCGCGGAGCGCGTTTCAGTCGGAAAAATCGCAGATCGTGTGGTGCTGTTGTCATGACAATCGGGGCGACAGCCGCCATAGCTACGGCCGAGGGTCGCACCGCGCGAGATGCGGCTTGTCCGGCGAAACGCGCCCGTGCAGAGTTGTTCAGAGGTTCCGGCATCACGGGTAGCTGACCACCAGGCCTTCCACGCCGGCCTGCTCGACGACGCGAGACTGGAGCGCGTCGGCCTGGCTGCGCTCGGGCACCGGCCCGACCATCACACGCCAGATCAACCGCTCGCCAATTCGCTCGCTGAACCGGAACGATTCGAAGCCGAGGCCGGCCAGGCGCGCGGCTTCGCTTTCGGCGTTTTCTTCGCTGACGAAGCTGCCAACCTGAACTGCAAAGCCGACACCAGCCTGCACGCCTTGTTGCATGTCTGCATCGATTTCCCGGACGATCGGTTCGACGCCCGCCACGGTCGCGCTGATCTGCGCCAGCGCCTGATCGGCCGCCGCACGACTGGGATACGGGCCGGTGCGCAGCCGGTACAACAGCGACTGACCGCGCACGATCTCGTCTCGAGCGACGATGTGTCCCAGGGCCTCGAGACGCGCTCGAACCTGTTCTGCCGCGTCCTGCGAGCCGAAGCTCGCCACCTGAACCACCCAGTCGCCCGTCGACATCTGCGCAGGCTCGGTGGTCTCGACGGGCTCCGGCGCCGGCTGGGCCTGAGCTTCAGTTTCGGATTCCGATTCTGTCGGTCCCGACACATCAGCCGATTCGGCCTGATCCGCCGCTGAATCAGGCCCGGATTCGGGTCGTGAGCCGGGATCGTCGGCCGCACTGGCGTCTGCAGACGGCGACGGTTCCGGCTCGACCAGGTCGGGCCGGAGCACGATCCGCTCGTCGGGAGTGACGCGATCGGAGGCGGGCGCCGATTCAGCCGGCTCGGATCCCGGACTCGAGGCCTGGCCATCGCCGCGCCCGGTCGATGCGCGGTCCGGCTCCGACACTCTTGCCGCTTCGGGATCCAGCGGGATTCGCCGGACTTCGCGCGCCGAGTCCGGCATCGGCGGCATGTCAATGGCGTCACCGGCGCCATCGCGGACAGAATCCGGATCGACCAGCAGCATCGGAACGAAAATCACCGCGAGCGCGATGAGAATGGATGCGCCGATGAGGCGCCGCTTCAAGACCTTGTCCATGGAATAAACCGAAAACCCCGAATGTCAGTCCGAATTGCTCTGTTTCAGTGCCTGCAGCGCTGCCGCCACGGTGTAGAAGGAACCGAATACGATGATTGTATGTGCCGGCGCACGGCGCGGCGCGCATTTTGAAGCACGATCCGCCTCGCATGAGTCGCGCGCCGCGACCAGCGCGTCCGCGACCGATTCTAACGCTTCCGGGCGGCCGCCGACAGGCAGGCCGCGCATCCGGTCGATCAATCCGGCCGCCCGAAGGCCGCGGGGCACATTGAGGGTTGCAACAAACCAGCGGCTGAAGACGCCGGCCAGTGGACGGACGATACCGGCGATGTCCTTGTCCTCGAGTGCCGCGAACACTGCGACCTTGTCGCCCGGCAGGCGTTGCAGCTGCGCGGCAAGAACGCGCGCGGCGGCCGGATTGTGCGCCACGTCCACGATGACATCGGGGGCAGTGGCGACGCACTGAAAGCGCCCGGACAGTTGCGCGCCGGCAATGCCGTCGGCAATTTCACGATCGCGCAGCGAAGGCGCCAGTGCCAGCGCCGCTGCTGCCGCCGCCGCCGCGTTGCCGCCCTGGTGACGGCCGGCAAGACCCGGCGACAGTCCGCCGATCCGGCGATTGCCCAGCCGTACGGCCAGCTTCTCCGAGCGCCAGCGCCAGTCGAACTCGCGCCCGGCAAGACAGACCCGTGCCCCGGCGGCTTCCAGCGTCTGCAGCATGCCGTCGGGCAGTTTCCTTTCGGCCACGATCGCGGGCCTGCCGCGGCGCGCGATGCCGCACTTCTCGCGCGCGATCGCGGCCCGCGTCCGGCCGAGAAAGCGCTGGTGATCCAGCCCGATGGACGTGATCACGGCGACGTCGGCGTCGACCGCGTTGACCGCGTCCAGCCGCCCGCCCATGCCGACTTCGGCGATCAGCCAGTCGGGTCGGCGCCGGGCCGCCAGCTCGAAACCGGCCAGCGTCACGTGCTCGAACCAGGTCAGCGCGATGTCGCCGCGAGCGCGTTCCACGGCGCCCAGGGCAGCGGCGATTTCGTCATCGGGCAGCGGCTGTCCGCGCAACCGGAAGCGTTCGCCGAAGCTGACCAGGTGGGGCGACGTGAACGCCAGCGCTTTCAGGCCCGCGCGCGCGGCAATCGCTTCGAGAAATGCGACCGTGGAGCCCTTGCCATTGGTTCCGGCGACACTGACGATTCGGGTGTCGCCGAAATCGAGGCGCTGCCGCGCCAGCACCTTTCGGACCCGGTCCAGCCCGAGTTCGATCCGGGTCTGCGGCGCGCGCTGCTCGAGCCGCCGGAGCATGCCTTCCAGCGATGCGGGGAATTCAGTCATGGCTTGCGTAGGCGCGGCCCGGGAAGAGCGTCGATGCTCCGGGCCGTCGGTCGCTCCGGATCAATCTTCGTCGCTGCGGTCTTCGGCCGGGTCGTCGCTCGTCCGGCCGGGCGCCGTATTGGCCGGTTCCAGGCTGCCCTCGCGCGGACGACCGTAACCGTGCCCGCCAAGCAGCAGCGAGAGCAGTTGATGTATTTTCTGGCGCATCTCGCGGCGATCGACGATCTGGTCGATCGCGCCCTTGTCAAGCAGAAACTCGGCGCGCTGGAAGCCCTCCGGCAGCTGCTCGCGCACGGTCTGCTCGATGACCCGGGGACCGGCGAAACCGATCAGCGCGTTCGGCTCTGCAATGTTGATGTCGCCCAGCATGCCCAGGCTCGCCGACACGCCACCGGTGGTGGGATGGGTCAGCACGGAGATGTACGGCAGACCGGCCTCGGCAAGCCGGGCCAGGCCGGCCGATGTCTTGGCCATCTGCATCAGCGAGAACAGGCCTTCCTGCATCCGGGCGCCGCCGGAGGCGGAAAAGCACACCAGTGGCAGCCGGTCTTCCAGCGCGGCGTCGACCCCGGCCATGAACTTTTCGCCGACCACCGAGCCCATGGATCCACCCATGAACTTGAAATCGAAGGCGCTGGCGACCAGTGGCAGCCCCAGCACGCGTCCGCGCATGGTCACCATTGCGTCGTTTTCGCCGGTGGCCTTGTGGGCCGCCGCCAGCCGATCGCGATAGCGCTTGCTGTCGCGAAATTTCAGCGGATCGGAAGGCCTGAGGCCCGCGGCCAGTTCCTCACGACCATCCTGGTCGAGAAAGGCGTTCAGCCGGGCGCGGCCGGACAACGTCATGTGATGATCGCACTTGGGGCAGACCATGACAGAGCGCTCGAGCTCCGGCCGGTACAGCACCGCCTCGCACTGCTTGCACTTGGTCCAAAGGCCGTCGGGCACCTTGCGCGTCTTTCCGCCCTCGGTCCGGATGCGCGACGGCATCAGTTTCTGGAACCAGCTCATGCCCGCGCCTCGACCGGGGCGGACTCGTCGATACGATCAAGCGCGGCGCGGATGCTGCCGATGTAGTCGGCGATGATTTCACCGGCAGCCTCGCGGCTCTCCGCACCGTCGAGCTTGCGCACCAGCGCCGAGCCGATGACCACAGCGTCGGCCACAGCGCCCACGGCCCGGGCCTGGTCGGGGGTCGAAATCCCGAAGCCGACCGCGACCGGAAGATCGGAACGCGCGCGAATCGAATCGACGGCAGGCGCAAGCTCATCGGCGTTGAGCGCGGCCGAGCCGGTCACGCCCTTGAGCGAGACGTAGTAGATGAATCCACCGGCCAGCGGCGCCATGCGCTCGATGCGCGCCTGTGTGGTGGTCGGTGCCACCAGGAAGATCTGATGAAGTTCACGACCATCGAACACGCGCGTGGTGTCGGCCGCCTCGTCGGCCGGACAGTCGACGATCAGCAATCCGTCCACGCCGGCCTCGGCGGCCTGCTCGGCAAACGTCTCCAGGCCGCGCCGTTCGACCGGGTTCATGTACCCCATCAGGATGACCGGGGTGTCGGCGTCGCGCCGCCGGAACTCGTCGACCTGGGCGAAGACCTTGTCCAGCGTCATGCCCTGCTCCAGCGCCGCTTCGCAGGCGTGCTGGATCACCGGACCATCGGCCATGACGTCGGAGAAGGGAATCCCGAGCTCGAGCAGGTCGGCGCCGCCGGCCACCAGGTCGTGCATGATCCCGACCGTCAGTTCCGGCCTCGGATGGCCGGCCGTCACGTACGGAATCAGGCCCTTTCGACCCCGGCTGGCGAGCTCGGCGAAACGCCGATCGATTCTGTTGGAAAAACGAGTCAAATGCTGATCCCCTCGAGATCGGCCACGGTATGAATGTCCTTGTCGCCACGCCCCGACATGTTGACCAGCACGACCTGGTCGCGGTCCATGCCGGCGGCCTGCTTGATCGCCCACGCCACGGCATGGGCGCTCTCCAGCGCCGGCATGATGCCTTCCTTGCGGGTGCACAGGTGGAAGGCTTCGAGCGCCTCGTCATCGGTCACGCCGACATATTGCGCCCGATGCGAGTCCTTCAACCAGGCGTGCTCGGGACCCACGCCCGGATAGTCCAGCCCGGCCGACACCGAATGGGTATGCCGAATCTGCCCGGCATCGTCATCGAGCAGGTAGGTGCGCGATCCATGCAGCACGCCGACTCTTCCGGCGCACAGGCTGGCGGCATGCTCGAGCCCCGAAAGGCCGCGGCCGGCCGCCTCGACGCCGTACATCGCAACCTCGTGGTCATCTATGAAAGGATAGAACAGGCCCATCGCGTTGGATCCGCCGCCGACGCAGGCCACCAGCGCGTCGGGCAGCTTGCCGTATTCGTCCCTGCACTGTTGCCGCGCTTCGCGGCCGACGACGGCGTTGAAATCCCGCACCAGCGCCGGATATGGATGCGGGCCGGCCACGGTCCCGAGAATGTAGAAGGTATCGTCTACATTCGTCACCCAGTCGCGCATGGCCTCGTTGAGCGCATCCTTGAGCGTGCGCGAGCCGGAATCGACGCTCACCACCTCGGCGCCCAGCAGCTTCATCCGGAACACGTTGATGGCCTGGCGCTTGATGTCGTCGGCGCCCATGTAGACGACGCATTTCATGCCCAGCCTGGCCGCCACCGTGGCCGAAGCCACGCCGTGCTGGCCGGCGCCGGTCTCGGCAATCACGCGCTTCTTGCCCATGGCCCGCGCCAGCAGCGCCTGACCGACCGTATTGTTGATCTTGTGCGCGCCGGTATGGTTCAAGTCTTCACGCTTGAACACGATGCGCGCACCGCCGGCGTGCGCGGTCAGCCGCTCGGCCAGATACAGCGGCGAGGGACGACCAACGAAGTGCGCGAGGTCGCTGTCGAGTTCGGCCTGGAATTCGGCATCGTCACGGTACTTCAGCCAGGCCTGCTCGAGTTCCTCGAGCGCCGCCATCAGCGTTTCGGAAACGAACCGGCCGCCGAACTGGCCGAAATGACCACCCGCATCCGGAAGTGCCTGGCGCGGGTCGGCAGACGCCGCGGTTGCCTTTTCCACCACTTCAACCATTGTCAATCTTCTCCTGAATCTGCTGCATGAATCGCCGCATCAGCGTAGCATCCTTGATTCCCGGCGCGCTTTCGATACCGGATGAAACATCGACCGCGGCAGGCGCCAGCAGTTCGAGCGCACGACCGATATTGTCCGGCGTCAAGCCGCCGGCAAGAATCCAGGAATTGGTCGGCAAGACGGCATTTTCCCAGTCGAAGGTTTCACCCGATCCACCCATGCCGCCTGCGGCATGCGCATCCAGCAGCAGGGCCGGCGCGTCGGACCAGACATGATACTGCACGTCGCCCGGTGAAGCCATTGGCAAGGCCTTGATCCAGGGCCGACCGAACGATCGACAGTATTCGGGCGTTTCGGAACCGTGAAACTGCAGCCAGTTCAGCGGCACCTCGGCGAGCACGGAATGAACGAATTCCCCGGGCGCGTCCATGAACAGGCCCACGGTACCGACCAGCGGCGGCAGTGCGCGGCAGATCTCGGCGGCGGCGGTGGTATCCAGCGAGCGCGGCGAACCGGGCACGAACACCAGGCCGATCGCATCGACGCCCAGCGAAGCGGCCTGCACGGCATCCTCGACGCGCGTGATCCCGCAGAACTTGACTCTCGTCGGCGTGCTCATCAACTCAGATTCCACCCGCGCGGAAATGCGCGTTGTTCAAAGGTCGGCAGGTCCGGAAAATCCGGGTAATCCACACCGACGAAATAAAGACCGTCCGGCGTCGCAGTGACGCCCGCCACTGCCCGCCGGCGATGCGCCAGCACGTCGGCCACCCAGTCTGTCGGCCGCTTGCCCACCCCGACCTCGATCAGGGTGCCGGCGATATTTCGAACCATATGGTAGAGAAATGCGTTGGCTGTAACTTCAATGACAACTTCGCTGGCTATACGTTCTACGGATATGGAACGCATCATGCGCACGCCATGTTTCGCCTGACAACCGGGCGCACGAAAGCTCGAGAAATCGTGCTCGCCGATCAGCGCTTGGGCCGCCTCGTGCATGCTTGCGGCGTCCAGCTTCCTGCGTTCCCATGAAACCCGACCGGCCAGCAGGCCGGGCCGGGTCCAGCGATTCAGAATCCGGTATCGGTAGGTTCGCCCGCGAGCGCTGAAGCGGGCGTGAAACCCCGGCCCCGCCGGTCGCGCCCAGAGCACGCTGGACCCCTCGGGCAGATGGCTGTTGCAGCCCAGAACCCAGGTCCGCTCGCTGCGCCGTACTTCGGAATCGAAGTGCACCACCTGGCATATGGCGTGGACGCCGGTATCGGTCCGACCCGCGCAATGGACGGTCACCGGGCGGTCGGCCACCCTGGCGATTGCAACTTCCAGCACTTCCTGAACAGTGGGCTTCTGGCGCTGTCTCTGGAAGCCAAAGAACCGGCTTCCGTCATACTCAACGCCGAGTACAACGCGGTGCTTCTTTCCGGACCCAGTCACGCTTCAAATTCTCTGGTTCGGCCGACAGCCGATTCAATTTTCGGAATCGTCGGCCAGCCCGTCCAGAAGCGTCTGAGCTTGTTCCTGCTGCGCTGGATTGCCCTCGCGCACGACCTCCTGCAGCAGCGTGCGGGCTGAATCGATACTGTTCCAGGAAAGGTAGGCCTTTGCCAGATCGAGCTTCACATCGATATCGTCATCACTTTGAGCAAAGATGTCGTCGTCGGTCTGCGCGCCACCGGCGGCGTCGTGGCTCTCTGCTTCATTGCCGGACAGTTCCTCGCCTGAGCTCGGTGATGTTCCGGTCCCTCCACCCTGCTCCACTTCATCCGGCCAGTCCAGCACCAGATCGTCGGGTGCATCGGAATCCCTGGCCTCATCTTCTGCTTCATCGGAGAATGTCGGCTCGGAGTCTTCATCACCCCATGCGGTCAAGTCGAACTCGTCACTGTCGCCGCCGCTGCCGGCATCTGTGTCAGCGTCATCGCCAAGCTCGGTGTCGTAGTCTTCGCGCAACAGCGGTGCTTTCTGGCCAGCGGACTTGTCTGGGTCTTCTTCACCCAGCCACTCTCGATCATCGGTTTCTTCAAGATCGGAATCAAGACGCGACATCAAGTCGTCGACTTCCGATTCCTGGTCAACTTCGGTGGCCGGTTCGTCCTGCGAAGTCTGCTCAGTCTCGGCAACCCAGTCGGAATTTCCCTTGGCCAGCGGATGACCCGGCACGACGCGACCGGCAAGTTCAATGGCTTCGCGCCATTCGGGCTCGGCTTCGGATTCGACATGCTCGAACATCGATTCCAGCGCATCGCCGAATTCTTCTTCCCTGCCTTCGGTGGCAAGCGTCTGGAGCAGCGCAAGATGCGCTGAAAGATCGCCCGGATCGGCATCGAGGCGCACCCGCGCGTTTGTTGCAGGATCTTCGACCGTTGAGGCAGGACGCGGCAGATCGGCTGCGCGTTTGAAAGGAGCAGTCGGCTCGGCCGGCTGCCGATCACGCTGCATTGCTCGCCTGCCGACCGCAAGAACCACGAGAACCAAGACCAATCCCGCAACAAGCCACACAACGGGATTGAAAAGAAATCCGCGCGAGGTTTCCACTTCGGTCACCGCACGCTCGGACACTTCGTTTTGCGGCACATTCTCCGGTTCCACGTTGCCGGCTGCCGTGCCCTCGGCATCGACGATCGGTTCAGGATCTGCTCCAGTCGCGTCATTGGCGGAATCGGCAACAGCCGAGATCGATTGACCGCCATTATCTTCATCCATTCCATCGCCGGCATCGGTCGTCCGGGATGCCTCAGCGTATTGCTCGAGATAATCGTCCAGGCGCTCCGAAACTTCGGCTCTCATCTGGGGATCGGCATCCGCCTGAGTTGCTTCGCGCGCAGCCCGCAACGTGGCCTCCAATCCGGCCAGTTCGACATCACGAAGACCGATGCCTTGGGGATTGCGACGCACAAGCGTCTCGAGTTCCTCGACGCGGGACTGAAACTCGTCTGCTTCCTGGCGCGCCGCGTATAACTCCTCTTCGGCACGCGCAAGACGCTGTCTGAGATCGGCGACTTCTGCAGCGTCGTCGGACAACCCGCTTCCGGCGTTCTCGTCGCCCGGCGGCACTAGTGAAAGGCGATGATCGGCCGTGTCGTCCGCACCGGTGCGACCCGGCGGAACTTCAACTGCGGATGCTTGAGCATCGTCGATTTCCTGCTCGCGCCCGGCACTCGATACAACAGGCACGTCGGCGTCCATCCGCCGGCTGAACGCCCGATTCTGCGCCGCCACCTCCGCCGAAGCGGTAGCGGCGTCAAGCGCCCTCACGCGCTCGGCATCCGGCAACTGCAACCGTGCACCTCTGAGCAATTGGTTGATGTTCTGATCGCGGAAAGCGCCGGGATTGAGTTCGACGATGGCGATCATCATCTGATCCATGGTGACATCACCGGCGGGAAGGTTGGCACTTGCAATGGACCAGAGCGTCTCTCCACTTGCCACCGGTCCATAGCTGCGAGCACCTGTAGTCGCAACGGGAGGCCTGGCTCCGGGGGAAGGCTGGTCAGCCGCGCTATCCGACGCAGGCCGGGCCGTTTGCCGGCGATCCGGCGTCTGGTCAGGCCGCACTGAATCGGCCGGCTCCGATGCCGCGGCAGGGCTCGTGGCGGGCGCCGGCGGTTCGACTTCGACCGTCGGTGGATCCAGGAACAGCGTGTATTCTCGAAGCATGCGCCCGCTGGACCAACGGGCATCCACCAGCAACTGCACCACTGGATCGGAAACAGCTCGTGCCGAAGTGACGCGCACGATCGGGGGCGAAACGCTGCGATCGACGCTGATCTGAAGACCAAGCGCCAGGGAATCACTCATCAAACCCAGTCGCTGGTAGTCCTCGCCGGTAGCGGGCGCAACGGTCAATGAATCGAGATCGTCTTCGGTGACATCCAGCAACCGCATTCTGACATCCAGCGGTTGATTGAGGAACGACTCGACGCGCGCCTCGCCCAATCCAAGGGCGTTCGCACCAAGCGGTATGGTCAGGGCAACAACGGGGATTACCCATCTACTCAAGAATCGCTGCGCCCGAGTCATCAAATACATTGCCTTCCAATCATGACGTCAATCGCTGGAGTATAGCAAGCGTAACCGCGCCGAAACAATCGTCAGCCAAAACCATCGCCCGCGCGATGATCAGGAGCCTCGTCATCAAACGCGCGGGCTCGGATACGCTGTCCAACCAGAAACTCGGCGATCTGGAGCGCATTGAGCGCCGCGCCCTTGCGCAGGTTATCCGAAACCACCCACATGTCGAGACCATTGGGATTGGTGATGTCGCGCCGGATGCGACCGACGAAAACCTCGTCATGGCCAGAAGCATCAACCAGCGGCATGGGGTCCGTTTCGCCCTCGATCACGCGCACGCCGTCGGCTTCGGCCAGCAGACGCCGGACCTCGTCCAGGTCGGCCGGCGAGCAGGTTTCCAGGTGCACCGCCTCGCTGTGGCCGTAGAACACCGGCACCCGAACCGCGGTGGCGTTGACGCCGATCCGTGAATCACCCAGAATCTTGCGCGTCTCGAAGTGCATCTTCATCTCTTCGCGGGTGTAGCCGTTGGCCTCCATCACGTCGATGCGCGGGATCACGTTGAACGCGATCGGTGCGGTCAGCACTTCGGCCGCGGGCTCGCGGAAATTAAGCTTGTCGGCGGTCTGCCGGCCCAACTCCTCCATCGCCTTGCGACCGGCGCCGGAAACCGCCTGGTAGGTCGCCACGTTGATCCGCGTCACGCCATACTGTCGATGAATGGGCGCCACGGCCAGCAGCATCTGGATGGTCGAACAGTTCGGATTCGCAATGATGCCCCCGGCACTCGGTCGCCGATACCAGCCCGAGATCTCACCGCCGTTGACTTCCGGCACGATCAGAGGCACGTCGTCGTGCATCCGGAAATGCGAGGTGTTGTCGATCACCGTTGCCCCGGCCGCCGCGGCGCGCGGCGCGTGCTCGGCCGACACCGACCCGCCGGCCGAAAAGAACGCGAAATCGATGCCGGCGAAATCGAACCCGTCCAGGTCGGCGACGGTCAGCGAGCGCTTGCCGAAGCTCACCATCTCGCCGGCCGACCGTGCGCTGGCCAGCACGACAATGCGCCTGACCGGAAATTTGCGCTCGACCAGCAGGTCCAGCAGCACCTCGCCCACCGCGCCGGTGGCGCCGACGACGGCGACGTCGAATGTATCCTCGGGCTCGGGCATGGTGCGGTCAGGTCGCGGTTGGAGATGGGTTGATGATAGCGGGAATAAGGTCGGGACGGTTTCCGGTTTCCGGGTAAAAACGGTAGTCAGTGGTCGGAAAAACCGGACGGTTTACCGATTTCCCGATTCCAACCTTCAGCACCGCCGGTCACGCCTTTCCGGAAACCCGAAACCGTTGTCTTACTCGATTCTCGGCGTCTGCGCCGGCACGTCGCCGCACTGTGCGCGGTGCAGCATGAAGTGGTCCAGCAGCACCAGCGCCAGCATCGCCTCGACGATGGGCACGGCGCGGATGCCGACGCAGGGGTCGTGGCGGCCGGTGGTGACGATCTCGGTCGGGTTGCCTTCGGTGTCCACGGTGCGCCCGGGCAGACGCAGGCTGGAGGTGGGCTTGAACGCGACCGCGACCGTCACCGGCTGGCCCGACGAGATGCCGCCCAGTACGCCGCCGGCCTGGTTGCCGAGGAATCCGCCGGGGGTCATCTCGTCGCGGTGTTCGGTGCCCTTCTGCGCCACGCTGGCGAAACCGGCGCCGATTTCGACGCCCTTGGTCGCGTTGATGCTCATCATGGCCGCGGCCAGGTCGCCGTCGAGCTTGGCGTAGACCGGTGCGCCCCACCCCGGCGGCACGCCGCTGGCGCTGGCGCGAACCAGCGCGCCGACCGAGTCGCCTTGCTTGCGCAGCGCGTCCATGTAGTCTTCCAGTGCCGGCACGCGGGCGGGATCCGGGCAGAAGAACGGGTTGTCGTCGATCGATTCGGCCACGAAGTCCTCGTCGCAGGTCAGTTCGCCCAGCTGGCCCAGCCAGGCGGTGATGCGGATGCCG
>CAYYZR010000001.1:28644-71105 GCA_964476005.1 uncultured Halomonas sp. | reverse complement strand
GCAAGTACCAGGACCCGGCCCTGTTCGACCTGGCCGAGCCGCTGGACGGCGTCACGCGCCGCCTGCTGGCAGAGGCCGCGGCCGACTACAAGCTGGTGGTCGTCGGCAGCATCTTCGAGCATCGCGCGCCCGGCCTTGCACACAACACGGCGCTGGTGCTGGAATCGGACGGCAGCCTGGCCGGGATTTACCGCAAGATGCACATCCCGGACGATCCCGGCTACAACGAAAAGTTCTATTTCACACCCGGCGATCTCGGATTCGAACCCGTCGACACCTCGGTCGGCCGCCTCGGCGTGCTGGTGTGCTGGGACCAGTGGTACCCGGAAGCGGCCCGGCTGATGGCCCTGGCCGGGGCCGAGATGCTGGTCTACCCGACCGCGATTGGATTCGATCCGGCCGACGAGGAATCGGAAGCGCGCCGCCAGCTCGACGCCTGGCGCATCATCCAGCGTTCGCACGCGGTTGCCAACGGGCTGGTAGTCGCCTCGGTCAACCGGGTCGGCTTCGAGCCGGACCGTTCCGGCGGCACCTACAACGCGGAGTTCTGGGGCCACAGCTTCATCTGCGGCCCCCAGGGCGAGGTGCTGGCCGAGGCCGGCACATCAAGCGAAGTAGTGGTCTGCACGACCGAACGCCAGCGATCGGAGACCGTGCGCCGGCTCTGGCCGTTCTTCCGCGACCGCCGCATTGACGCCTACGACGATCTGGTCCGGCGGTTCAGGACCTGACAACCGGAGTCCAACGGGTTTCGAAGATGAACATCACGCATCAGAAACCCCCTGCCGACGACGCGCAGCGCGCCATCTTCCGCATGCGCGCCGTCACCAAGGAATACCGGGTCGGTGAAAACGTCATTCGCGCCCTGAGGGGCATCGACCTGGAACTTTTCGCCGGCGAACTCGTCGTGTTTCTCGGCGCATCGGGCAGCGGCAAGTCCACCCTGCTCAACATCCTCGGCGGACTGGACAGCGCGACCAGCGGATCGGTGCGCTACCATGACCTGGAACTGTGCGGCGCCGACGACCCGACCCTGACCGAATTCCGCCGCCGGCACGTCGGCTTCGTGTTCCAGTTCTACAACCTGATCCCCAGCCTGACCGCCCGCGAGAACGTCGCCATCGTCACCGAGATTGCGACCAACCCGATGGCACCGGACGATGCACTCGCACTGGTCGATCTCGGGGCGCGCGCCGATCACTTTCCCGGCCAGCTTTCCGGCGGGGAGCAGCAACGGGTTGCTATCGCCCGGGCCATCGCCAAACAGCCGGCGGTGCTCCTGTGCGACGAGCCGACCGGAGCGCTGGATTCGAAGACCGGCATCAAGGTGCTCAAGGCGCTGGAGCACGCCAATCGAGCACTCGGCACGACCACCGCCGTCATTACCCACAATGAAGCCATCGCCGCCATGGCAGACCGGGTCGTGAGGCTCAGCGACGGCCGCATCAGCTCGATCTCGCGCAATCCCGGGCGCGCCGATCCCGAAACGCTCCACTGGTAGCCCATGCGCGCGCTGAACCGCAAACTGTTTCGCGATCTCTGGGGCCTTCGGGCCCAGGCCATCGCGATCGCGCTGGTGATTGCAGGCGGCGTGGCGACCTGGGTCATATCCCTGTCGACCATCGAATCGCTGGAAAACTCGCAGCGCATGTTCTACCAGAACTACCGCTTCGCCGACGTTTTCGCATCGCTCGAGCGCGCACCCCTGGTCACCGTGGATCGAATCCGGCAAATCCCCGGCGTGCGGACCGCCGAGGGCCGCGTGCGTGCATCGGCCACGCTGACCGTGAGGGGCTTCGACGAACCGGTGGAGGCGCTTCTGACATCCATTCCGGAAGCCGATGACGCCATGCTCAATCGCCTGTTTCTCGCGGCCGGACGCCTCCCGCGCGCCGGCGACGATTCGGAAGTGGTGATCTCGGAGTCGTTCGCCGAAGCGCATCGGCTTGGCGTCGGCGACGGTATCGACGCGATCGTCCGGGGCCAGTCGAGTCGGCTCGTGATCAGCGGGATTGGACTATCGCCGGAATTCGTCTATCAGATTCGACCCGGATCGCTATTCCCGGATCACAGCCGCTACGCCACCATCTGGATGCGACAACGCCCGCTGGCGCAAGGCGCCGGCATGGAGGGTGCCTTCAACGATGTCGTGTTGCAGCTCGAGCGAAACGCCGACGGCGTCGCGGTCCTGGAAGCGCTGGACGGGATCCTGGAGCGCTGGGGCGGCACCGGCGCGGTGCTGCGCGAAGATCAGACATCTCACAGCTACCTGCGCGAGGAAATGGAACAGCTCAGGGCCATGGCGCGAATCGTACCGCTGATCTTCCTCGGCGTTGCCGCCTTCCTGCTCAATATCGTGATCCATCGCATGGTGCGCATGCAGCGCGACCAGATTGCCATCCTCAAGGCCTTCGGTTACCCCAATCGCGCGATCGCGACGCACTTTACCGGGCTGGTGATGCTGATTGTGCTGCTGGGCATTGTCCCCGGCCTCGCGCTCGGCGGCTGGATGGGCCACGGCCTCGCCAACATCTACCGAGAGTTCTTTCGTTTTCCCGAGCTGTTCTTTCGCGTCGGACCGCCGGTGATCGCGAGCGCCGTGCTGGCGACCACCGGTGCGGCCCTCGCCGGCACCTGGCGCGCCCTGTGGAGCGCTTTTCGCGCCGCACCCGCAGAGGCGATGCGTCCCGAGCAACCGCAGCGCTTCCGGCGCAGCCTGGTCGAGCGCGTTCCGCTTTTCCGCGGCCTGGATCAGCCCACCCGAATGATCGTGCGCAGCCTGGAACGCCAGCCGATCAAGGCACTGCTCGCGGTGACCGGCATCGCCCTGGCGGTGGCCATCCTCGTGACCGGGCGCTTCCAGCAGGATACGATCGGTTTCATGCTCGACGTCCAATTCGGATTCGCCGCCCGCGAAGACATGACCGTCACCTTTGTCGAGCCCACGGGACGCGGCGCGTTGCATGAGATTCGTGCGCTTCCCGGCGTCATCGAGGCCGAACCCTTCCGCGCCGTCGCGGTGAAGCTCGTTTACGGCCACCGCAGTCACAGGAGCGCGGTCCAGGCATATGGCCGGGACGCGACGCTGCACCGAGCGCTGGACCGCAGTCTCGAGCCGATCGAGCTGCCCGCCTCGGGGCTGCTGCTGACAGACTGGCTTGCCGATCAACTGGCCGTAAAGGTGGGCCAATCGGTCACGGTCGAATTTCTCGAAGGCAGGCGACCGCGACTCGAGGTTTCCGTCGACGGCATCGTGCGCGAGTTCGTCGGCGCATCGGCCTACATGCAGCTGGACGCCCTGAATCGTCTGCTGCGCGAATCGGACAGCATCTCCGGGGTCTACCTGACAGCCGACCGGTCGCAACGCGACCTGCTGCTCGGCGAGCTCGAACGAAGGCCGTGGATCGCCACCACCAGCCTGCTTGAGAATGCCGTGGCCAGCTTCAACCGAACCATGGGCGAGAACATCAGGATCTTCTCGCTGGTCAACACGCTGCTGGCCGGCGTGGTCGCATTCGGGGTGATCTACAACACCGCGCGCCTTGCGCTGTCCGAGCGCGCGCGCGAGCTGGCCTCGCTGCGCGTACTCGGCTTTCGCCGCGGTGAAGTCGCCTGGGTTCTACTCGGCGAACTGGCGTTGCTGACGGCAGCCGCGATCCCGCTCGGTCTCTGGCTGGGCTACGGCTTCTGCAGCCTGATCGGCCGCGCAATGGCATCGGAGTTCTACCGGATTCCGACAGTCATTCATGCCGACAGCTATGCTTTCGCCGCCGTCGTTGTGCTGGCGGCAATGCTGGTTTCCATGCTGGCCATCGGGCGCAGGCTTTACCGACTCGATCTGGTCGAAGTGCTCAAGACAAGGGAGTGAAAATGCCATCGACAAGATTGATCGCAACCTGGATCGCGGCCGCGGCGGTGGCCGGTCTGCTGGTATGGAGTTTCCGTCCCCAACCGGTTCCGGTCGACATCGTCGAGGCGAGCATCGGGCCGGTCACGGTTTCGATTCGCGAGCTGGCGCGTACTCGCGTGCAGGATCAGTTCGAGATATCGGCGCCGGTCGCCGGCTTCGCGCCGAGACTGGAATGGGAAGCCGGCGATGTCGTGACGGCCGGCCAACTGCTGTTGGAACTGCGGCCGCTTCCCGCCTCGGTGCTCGATCCGCGCACACGCGAAGGCGCCGAAGCCGAAGTGGCGCGCGCCCGGGCCACCGTAGCGGCCGCCGAGGCCGCGCTGGAATCGGCAAGATCGCGGGCCAGGCTTGCCGAACGTGAACTGGAGCGGCTCGTGCCGCTGTTCGATCGGGGCACGATCTCCGAAAGCCAGCTCGACCGCGCCCGGGCCGAGCATACCCAGGCGCTGGCCGATCTTCGGTCGGCCGAGTCCAACGTCGGCGTCGCCAGACAGGGACTGCGCTACGCCCGCGCTGCGCTTCTCCAGGGCAGTGAGAGCGACGAATCGGTCGACAGGTTCGCGATCGAGTCGCCGATCGACGGCCGAATACTCGCGGTGCTGCACGAAAGCGCCGGCGTCGTCCAGCCGGGCCAGCCGTTGCTGCGCATCGGTGATCCGTCATCGCTGGAAATCGTCGCCGAGGTGTTGACCGACGATGCGGTTCGCATGACGCCGGGCATGCCGGTCGAACTCGAGCGCTGGGGCGGCGACAGCGCGCTGTTCGGCGAAGTTCGTCGAATCGAGCCGAGCGCGTTCACCAAGGTCTCGGCGCTGGGCGTGGAGGAACAGCGAACCCAGGTCATCATCGACCTGATCTCACCGAGAACACAGTGGTCGGCGCTCGGGCACGGCTACCGAATGGAAGCCAGGTTCATTGTCTGGCGCGCACCTGCAACGCTCAAGGTGCCGAACGGTGCGGTGTTCAACACCGGCGACGGAACCGCCGTGTTCGTCGTCCTGAACGGCCGCGCCCGAATCCAGGCTGTCGAGATCGGGCGCCGCGGCGAGCGCCATACCCAGGTCGTTTCGGGCCTCGAGCCGGGCCAGTTCGTGATCGCGCATCCGGACAATGAAATCATCGACGGCGCGCGCGTAGTGGCGTTTCAGTCGCTTGCGCGCTGAGCCTGTTTCTCTGTGACACCCTTCACACCTTCTCCAGTAAAGGTATACTTTGCCCGGAAAGAATGCACGGGCATTGCAGGTCCGGTTCTGAAAAATTCCGGTTGAGCGTTCCGGGGGATAATCGAGAAAAGCCATGCCGGACCGCGGGTTCAGACTGAGAACAGCACTGGGAGAATTGAAACGCCGTCACGTCATGCGCGTGCTCGGTGCCTATGCCGTGACGGTATGGGCCGTGCTGCAGGTGGCCGACATCGTGCTCCCCGCGCTGATGGCGCCGGACTGGGTCATGACCGCACTGGTCAGCGCCGCCGTTCTGGGCGCGCCGGTCGCCGCCGTGCTGGCCTGGGTCTACGACCTCACGCCACAGGGCGTGCGCAAGACCGGGGCGGCTGCGCCGGACGCATCCCCTGCGATAGCATCCGCGTCCGCCGTCGGCGGACGCTGGGTCGATTACCTCATCATTGCCGCTCTGGTGCTGATCCTGGCGTTTGTTCTTCTCAGGCCGTCGCCGGTGGAGACACGCATCGGCACCAGCATTGCGGTCCTGCCGTTCACCGATCTCAGCGCCGGTCAGGACAGCCGGTACTTCGGCGATGGGGTTGCCGAGGCCATCATGGACAAGCTGGCGCGGATTTCAGGCATCCAGCTCAGCGCTCGAACTTCGTCTTTTTCGTTCCGCGACGGCGATACCGACGCCCGGCAGGTTGCATCGCAACTGGGTGTTTCGACCCTTCTCGAAGGGAGTGTCCGGCGCGCCGGGAACCAGCTGCGAATCAGCGCCCGCCTGATCGACGGCAGCAGCGGCAAACAGGTCTGGAGCAACAGCTACGACGGCTCTTTGGAAAGTGCTTTCGAACTGCAGGACGAGATATCCTCGGCCATCGCCGAGGTAATGCGCGTGCAGCTCAATTCGCCGAACGACCTGTCGGCCGACCTGGCCACGCGAAATCCGGCGGCCTTCGACGACTATCTGCGCGGCCGGTCGGATCTGCGAGATCGAACCGGCGGCAAGATCGACCAGGCCATCGAAAGATTTCAGTCGGCGCTGGCGCTGGATCCCGGCTTCGGGCTGGCCGCGGCCGGCCTTTGCAGGGCAAGCTGGGAGCGCTACGAATACCGGCGCGAACCGGAGCTTGCCGAAATCGCGTTCGAGCGTTGCGAGCAAACGGGTCAGCGTTATCCTGAACTGGCCGAAACCCGGATTGCCCTGGGTTCGCTTCAGCTGGGCACCGGCAGGGCAGCGGACGCGGAAATTTCGTTCGAAAAAGCGCTCGAACTCGAGCCCAACAACGCCGAAGCCCATGCCGGTCTCGGCCTGTCTTTGCGAGACCAGGGGGCGTTCGAGTCGGCTGCGACGGAACTGCTCAAGGCCATCGACATGGATCCCGCCTACTGGCGTTTCCGATCGGACCTTGGCGGTGTGTATTATTTCGCCGGCGAGCTGGAGGCCGCCATCGGCGCCGTCCAGCAGGCCATCAGGCTGAATCCCGATCACCCCGATCCCTATTCCATTCTCGGTGGCATCCATTTCGCTCGGGGCGATTTCCTGCTCGCTGGCAACGCCTTCGAACAATCCATCGAGCGCGAACCCAACCCGATCGCCTATTCGAACGCCGGCACCAATTACTTCTTCGCCGGCGAATTCAGTCGCGCCGAGGCCATGTTCGAGCGCGCCGTGGAACTGGCGCCGGACGATTTCCGTTTCACTGGCTTCCTGGCCTGGGCTGTTCGCGCCCAGCCGGGTCGCAGAGACGATGCAAAGCCACACCACAATGCCACAATCACGACAGCGAGCACGCGGCTTGCAATCAACGTCAACGACCATGATGCGCGCGCGTCACTCGCTGTTCACCTGGCCGCGCTGGGCGAGGATGCAGCAGCCCGGGGGGCATTGGCAAGCCTGATCGATTACGCGGAACTCAACATCAATGCCCTGACGATGACCGGTTTCGCCCACTATTTTCTGGGCGACTACGATGGTGCGATTCGGGCTTTCCAGATCGCCATCGACAAGGGCTTGCCGGCATTCCTGCTGCACAGCGATCCGCGCCTTGATTCAGCCTGGTCCGATCCCCGTTTCGCTGCGCTCTTGCAGCCGCCGGCGGCAGCTTCCGCCGAAAACCCGAGGAGCTAGATGATGAACCCATATATTCGCCCGTCACAGTTTTTCTTGGCCGCCTTCGTGCTGGCCGCACCCACCCTGCCGGCTTTGGCCCAGCAAGCCGCGTGCCCGCCTGCATGCGCGATCGAGGTTGTCGTTCCCGAAGACCCGTCGCTTCCACCCGCCTCGCAGCCCGAAACCCTCGTGACCGACGCCGGAACGGAAATCATGATCAACACCAACGCACGCGTACGAATCCGGTTCGAGGGGCAATCGCCGTTCGTCAATCGGAACGGCGTACCCGTGATGAATTTCGTCGTCAATGCCGGCAACCGGCCGATGCGCGTCCGAACCGACGGCGGCGCCTGCTCGGACCAGAACCCATGCAAATACATGATTCACGATCTGGGCAATTCCGGACGGCCGCCGCTCGATCCTTACATCATCATCCGATGACCACCCGCGCGCCGGGATAAACGAGGCCGACAGCGACTGCCGATGGCCGCCCGTTTCGGCGCGTGCCGGGCGTTTCCCGACGTCGGACACGGGCCGAAACGTTTTCCCTGCTAGACTTCCCGACTTTGCCCGGAAAGAACCGAATGACCGAATCCACCGACACCGAGCTCCACGGCTCGGTCACGGCAGATGAACCCCATGACTTTGCCGAAGAACCGGTTCGTGAAATCGCGCACAACGGGGTCCACTACACGCTGCTGGGGACGGCCCATGTGTCGCGAGCCAGCGTCGATGCGGTACGACACCACCTTGAGCATGGACACTTCGACGCAGTGGCCGTCGAGCTTTGCGAATCCCGGCACAAGGCGCTGACCGACACCAGCGCCTGGCGCGACATGGATCTTTTTGCCATCATTCGCGCCGGCAAGGCCGGAATGATGATGGCCAGCCTGGCCCTCTCGGCATACCAGCGCCGCATCGCCGAGCAGTTCGGCATCGAGCCCGGCGCGGAAATGAAAGCGGCGATAGAGTCGGCGGACAGCGTCGGCATTCCGATCCAGCTGATCGATCGCGAAATCGGGATCACGCTCAAGCGAACCAGCCGGCGGCTCTCGTGGTGGCAACGCTGGGTGTTGACCAACGGCATGATCATCTCGCTGTTTTCCCGCGAGAAGTTTTCGGAAGAAGACATCGAGCGACTCAAGCAGGGCGACATTCTCAACGAAACCTTCAGCGAGTTCGCCTCATCCTCGCCGGAACTCTACGAAAGCTTGATCAACGAGCGCGACCAGTTCATGGCCGCCCGCCTGCGCCAGGACAACGACGCCCACCCCGGCCGGCGGGTGCTGGCCGTGATCGGCGCCGGGCACCTGGCGGGCACCGCCAAGGCCCTGGCGTCGGACCACGACCCGAAGACGCAGGTCAAAGCGCTGAACGACGTTCCGCCACCGTCGAAAATATGGAAGGCCATTCCGTGGTTGATCCTGGTCGCGGTAGTGTCTGGATTCGGCATCGGGTTCTCGCGCAGCCCGGAACTCGGCTGGTCACTGGTCCTGACCTGGGTCGCGATCAACGGCGGTCTGTCGGCACTGGGCGCGACGTGTGCGCGCGCGCATCCGTTGACCATAATCACGGCCTTGCTCGCGGCGCCCCTGACCTCGCTGAACCCGACCGTCGGCGCCGGCATGGTGACCGGTGCCGTCGAAGCATCATTGCGCAAACCCAAGATCGCCGACTTCGAATCGCTGCGCGACGATGTAATCAAGCTTTCGGGCTGGTGGAACAACCGCGTCGCGCGGGTATTTCTTGTGTTTTTCCTGTCCAATCTGGGTTCGGCGATCGGCACCTGGGTTGCCGGCTTCAGCATGATCCGGCAGCTCGCGTGAACCATCCGGTGGCGCCGAAGCGCAGCATCCGCCAGCCGGCTGCAAGGGCTTGCCCGACGCAGGAAGAAATCACGCACAATTGACACCGACGATTGACGTCGACATCGACAATCGTATTTCAGCCAACAATGCATTCTTGACCGGATAAATCGATGAGCTTCAAGGAACGCCTGTTCGGACCCCCATGGGAGAGCAAGGACGCCGATGCAAGAGCACGCAGCGTCGCCGGCTCTACCGACCCCAGACTCTCGGAAAGGCTCGCGGAAATCGCCGCACAGGATCCCGACGCCGGCGTCCGAATCGCGGCGCTCAAGCGCATGGCCGAGGAAGCGGCGTGGCTCAAGGCGCGCAGTGACGATACGGATCAGCATATTCGCGCCGCGGCCGATCGTTTTCTGCTGCGCCGTGTTTGCGAAGAACCCGCCGGCGACCAGCTTCGGGATCGCCTGGCATGGCTTGAATCGCTGAAGACACCGGACGCGCTTCGCCGGGTGGCCGCCCACGCCGCGGACGCTGAAATGCGCGCCGCCGCACTTGGCCGGATCAGTTCGCAGGGCTTTCTCGGCGACTGCCTGATCAGCGAGCCCGACGACGCGATTGCCGAACGGGTTCTTGGACGCCTTGAACAGGTCTCCACGCTCAGACGCATCGCCGAACAGCTGCGCAAGAAGCACAAAAGCAGGCACCAAGCCGTCATGCGACGCCTGGCCGATCTTGAATCGGAATCCGGATCAAGTACGCATACTGCACGCGACGAGCTTGCCGTTCAGTTGATCGGCCAGGCCGAAAAGCTCGCAAGAGGCGAGTTCAGCGACAATGGCAGCGACAATCGCACGGCCGAATCGGAACGGCTTGCCGAACGCTGGCGGGCGCTGGAAAGTCCGGAGCCGCATCTTGCCCGTCGCTTCGAGGGGGCGATGCGAATCGTCAAAAGCGCCTTGCAGCCCCGACCGGCGCGAGCGCAGGCGGTCGAGGCTCCTCCCCAAGCGCCCGCCGCCGGCGACGGCGAACTGGCGCGAATGGTTGACCAGGCCCAGGCGATGGCGGGCCGGCCGGCCGACGACAAGACAGCGGATGCGTTGAACAAGCTGATGTCGGCTTTCGACAGGCACTGGAATACGCTGCGCAAACCCGGCCCGGCCGACCAGTCCCTGCGCGAGCGCTTCCAGGCCCTGTGCGGCGAGCTTCAGGCGCGCGTGCAGACGCGGCAGAAGCCCGGCGTCAAGTCAGCGGAATCCAAAAGCAGCGAACCGACCGGCGGCAATACCGAGGCGCAATCCGAGCTCCAGCACGCGCTGGAGCAGGCCGACCAGGCGCTGGCTGCCGGGGATATCGGCCAGTCCCACGAGGCCATACGCAAGGCCCGCAGCCTCAATGACAAGCTGCCGGGGCGTGGCCGTTCCGGCGAAGCCTCCGGGCGAATTGCCCGCATGGCCGGCAAACTCAAGGAAATGCGCGACTGGCAGCACTGGTCCAACAACAAGCTCCGCGAGCGGCTGATCGAACGGGTCGGCGAGATCGATGCCGGGAGCCTGCATCCGGACGCGGTCACCGAGCGCCTCAAGGAACTGCGCCAGCGCTGGAAAGAGCTCGACGACCAGGAGGTACTGCCCGGGGACAAGCGCAAGTTCGCCGCCCCACAGGGCCAGTGGCGCCGTTTTCAGCGCGCCTGCAAGGAAACCTTCGATGCCGCACGCCCCTACCTGGAAAAGCGCAGCGAGGTTCGCGAGCAGTCGCACCAGGAACTCCAGGCATTTCTCGAAGACGCCAGGGCCGTGGCCGGCGATCCCGACACGCCCAACGAGAAGCTGATCAGATACCAGCGCGCGGCGCGCGAAGCCATACGCAACCTCGACACCCTGCCGCCGAAGCTCCGGGGCAAGGCCGCCGCTGCATTGCGGGAGCTGATGGATTCGATATCGGCATCCCTGGACCGGCATTTCGAAGCCGCCGAAAACGAGAAGCGAAGGCTGATCGCCGAAGCGCGCAAGCTCGCGCACGAAAAGGACCGTGCGGTCGCCATCGATCGGGCCAAGGCGCTGCAGGCCGAGTGGAAGAAGGCCGGTCGCGGCAGACGCAAGGTCGACGATCAGTTATGGAGCGAGTTCCGCGAACCGATAGATCCGCTGTTCGAGGACCTCAAGAAGGAGCGCGACGAGCGCAAGCAGGCCGAGCACGAGCACGCCGAGGCGCTCAAGCAGATCTGCGTGCGCGTCGAGGAACTGGCGGCGGTCGAGGATCCCGAATCGGTCGCCGGACAGGTCTCGGGCCTGGAAGACGAGTTCAACCGGCACACCGCCCCGCCGCCAGCGCTGCGCAAGCGCTTCGAGCGCGCACTGGGTCGCTACCGCGACCAGGTCCAGTCCGCGCGCGAGGCTCAGACCCAGGCCAAGCGCGCGCACCTGGCCGCGCTGAGTTCTCAGCTGCAGGATAGCTGGGAGAATATCCAGGCCGGCAAGGCGCCTCCGCCGATCGACGACTTGCCCGGGATTCCCGAAGACGACGAGGTCGCCCGGCGTCTGCTCGCTCGCCTGGAGCAGATGACCCAGGCCAGCGACGTCGAAGCGCTCGGTCGCGAGATCGACGCACAGACCGACAAGGCGCGCCAGATCGTGGTCGAGATGGAGTGCCTGTCGGGCCTGGAGAGCCCCGAAGAAGACCGGCAGCGCCGCATGGACTATCAGATCAATCGACTGTCCAACCGGCTCGGCGGTGGCGCCGCGAAGGCCGATCTGGACTCCGAGCGAGCTGAGCTTCAGCGCCGCTGGCTTGAAAGTTTCCCGCATCACGTCGGCCAGGCCGGATTACTGAAGAAGCGCTTCGAAGCGGCTGACAAGATACTCAAGCAAATGACGGCAGGGTAATGAAATACTGGATATTTATCAGGTCGTTCTTGCTGCTGCTTGCGCTCTTGTGCGGTCCGGCACTCGCCCAGGATGAAAGCGCGGCGACGAGCTACGGGTGGATTTCCATACTGCCGCCGCTGATTGCGATCGGACTGGCATTGATACTCAGACAGGTCATCCCGGCGCTGTTTGCCGGCATCTGGATCGGCGCCTGGGCGATTGCCGGATTTTCGGTTCTCGGGGCGCTCGAGGCGCTGATGACGACCGCCGATACGTTCATCCTCGAAGCGATCGCCGAGCCCGACCATGCCTCTGTGGTGTTGTTCACCATCCTTGTCGGCGGCATGGTCGGCGTAATTTCCAGAAACGGCGGCATGATGGGCATCGTCGACCGCATCATCACTTACGCCAACACGGTCGGGCGGGCGATGGCGGCCACCGTGGCAATGGGCCTGGCGATCTTCTTCGACGACTACGCCAATACGCTGGTGGTCGGCAACACCATGCGCCCCATCACCGACCGTCTCGGGATCTCGCGCGAGAAACTCGCCTACCTTGTGGATTCAACGGCCGCACCGGTCGCGACAATCGCGCTGGTCACCACCTGGGTCGGCTACGAAGTCGGTCTGATCCGCGACGCGATCGCCGGCATTCCCGGCCTCGACCTCAATGCTTACATGGTGTTTCTCAACTCGATCGCCTACAGCTTCTACCCGTTGCTGGCAATCACGATGGTCTTCGCCGTGGTCGGACTGGGCCGCGACTTCGGGCCCATGCATGCTGCCGAAATGCGCGCCCGCCACGACGGCAGGACCGCCCCGCCCAGCAGCGTGGCCAACCGGACCGCCGACGAGATGGCCGACGTTCAGCCCGCCGAAGGCGTGAGGTGCCGGGCCCGCAATGCCGTGCTCCCCATCCTGACCATGGTCATCGGCGTGGTGGCCGGCATGTTCATCACCGGCGAGGGCGAAACGCTGCGCGCGATCGTCGGTTCGGCGGATCCCTACAAATCGCTGATCTGGGGCTCTCTGTTCGGCTCGTTGCTGGCCATCGCCATGTCCATCGGCCAGCGCGTGCTGACCCTGGGTGAAAGCGTGGAGGCCTGGTTCTCCGGTGCGCGCGCGATGCTCTACGCGATCTTCATCCTGGTGCTGGCCTGGGCGCTTTCCGGGGTCACCGACGTGCTGGGCACGGCCGATTACCTGGTGTCGCTGGTCGGCGACCGCCTGCATCCGGGATTGTTGCCTGCGCTGGTTTTCGTCGTGGCCGCGGCAACCGCGTTCTCGACCGGGTCCAGCTGGGGCACCATGGGCATCCTGTTGCCGTTGATGGTGCCGCTGGCGTGGGCGCTGATGGCCGCCTCCGGCATGAACGGCGCCGAGCACCTCCCGATCCTTTACGCCACGGTCGCCGCGGTCATGGGCGGCGCGGTCTGGGGCGATCACTGCTCGCCGATCTCCGACACCACAATCCTCTCCTCCATGGCCAGTCAGTGCGACCATATCGAGCACGTCCGCACCCAGCTGCCATATGCGCTTTCGGCCGGCGTCATCGCGATCGTATTCGGTGCCCTGCCCGCCGGCTTCGGCGTGCCGTGGTGGGTCTGCCTGCCGGTCGGGCTCCTGACGGTGGTTGTGCTTGTCAGGCTGGTCGGGAAGAAGGTTTAGGATTCGAGTTTCGGGTTCACCCCCGGTACCGCATCCGCAGGATACGAATACGCCGGACATATTCCTGAGTCTCGGAGAACGGCGGGATGCCGGCGTGCCGGCGCACGGCATTCTCGCCGGCATTGTAGGCGGCCACGGCCAGTTCCCAGTCGTTGTCGAACTGATCCAGCAGTTCGGCCAGGTAGGCCACGCCGGCAGAGATGTTGGCGACCGGATCAAACGGATCGGCGACGCCGAAACGCGCCTGGGTGGCAGGCATCAGTTGCATCAGGCCCTGGGCGCCGGCGTGCGAGACGGCGGCAGGATTGAACCAAGATTCGGCGTGCATGATTGCGCGCACCAGCGCCTCGTCAACACCGTGCACTTCGGCCGCGGCGCGCACTTCTTCGCGATATTCGACTCGTTTCAGGGGCGTGGCGTGCCAGTCCACACCTCTGATGCAGGTGCCGTAGCAGCCGACGTTGCGAACGTTTTCGTAGCGCCCGGGCTCGGGCTTGATGTTGGTGAGGACGGTAATGCCGTTTTCGTCTGTATATCGGTAGACCTGGGCCGCCGACGGCCTGGCTGCCATCGACAGCGCCAGCACCGTCGCGACCGCTACAAGGACTCGAAGCACTAAAAACCCCCGGTCACCGTGATGCCGCCATCGGCGGTGATCACCTGCCCGCTGAGCCAGCCCGAATCGTCGCCGACCAGGAATGCGATGACCCGGGCGATGTCGTCAGGCTCGCCGATGCGACCCAGCGGGGTGGTGCGCTCGAAGTGCTTGACCATGCGCTCGTCGCTGAGCAACGCCTTGGAAAAGTCGGTGCGAATCAGGCCCGGCGCCACGGCGTTGACTCGAATGCCATCGCCGCCGAACTCCAGCGCCAGGTTGCGCACCAACTGGTTCTCGGCGGCCTTGGAAAGTCCGTAGGCCCCGATCACGCGGTTGCCCAGCAGTCCGGCGATCGACGACACCAGCACGACCGAACCACCGCCCGCCTCGGCCATGTGCGGCCGCGCCAGGTGCCCCAGCCGCATCGAACCGAACACGTTGTTGTGCATGATGACGTCGAAGGCCTTGCGATCGACGTTGTCGGACGGCCCGTAAACGGGATTGCTGGCGGCGTTGAGAACCAGGTTGTCCAGGCGTCCGAAGCGCTCGACGGTGCCGGCAATCAGGGCCTCGAGCTGTTCGTCCTTGCCAACGTGGCAGGCGATCGCCGCCGCGTCTCCGCCGGCCTCGCGTATTTCGTCGGCGACCGCCTCGCAGCTGTCCTGGTTGCGACTCGAGATGACAACGCGGTGACCGCGTCCGGCCAGCAACTCGGCGGCGGCGCGTCCGATGCCGCGGCTGGAGCCGGTGATGATGGTGACTGGATTGTTCGCCATGTAATCGGCCATTTAGTCAGAAATCCCTGTTGCGTGCCGAGCCGGCGTCAGGCCAGCGTATGAAGTTCTCCGGGCGGCAGGTGCGCAACGCAATTCAGTCGCGATACCGACCAGCGGCCCGAATCGTTTGGATGCTTATCGATCCTGAATTCCGTGATCGAGGCATTGTACAACGTCACATTCAGCTGCCGCTGCCAGGCGAGGTCTTGCCCCAGCAGACTCGCGGCCAGCGTGCTGATGACACCGGCCGAGGTTACAGCGACCACCGTACCCGTCTCGTCGAACATCAGCGACATCCGGCGGCCGGCCGCGTCGACGCGCTGGCTGAAGGCGCTCCAGCGGCCGTTCACCGAACAGTCCAGCCGTTCCGTCTGCCACGCCTCGAGCACGCGCGGGAAAAGCGCCAGAAAGGTATCCAGGTAAGCCACGGGATCGGCCATCGCGGCAGCCCCGGGGGCATCCAGCGCCAACTCGTCGGCCCGCATGAACGCCGCCTCGAGCAGATGATCGACGCGGTATTCGTTCAGGTCCGGGTCCGTTCTGCATGCGCCCAGACCACCCAGATAGTCGGCGGTCTGGCGATGACGCTTCAGCTCGCCCCGGACAATGGCCGCGGTTTCGATTTCCGCCTCGAGGTGCCGGCCGACATGTTCGGCCTGCCTGAAGCCGATGTTCGAAAGCCGGTCGTAATCATCCGTGCCCAGCGAACCCTGGGCATGGCGCACCAGCAGCAATCTACGGCTCGATTCCGACATTAAACATTCCGATTTCAACGATGCAACAATCTCGCGCCAGACCGAAGTGTAGCCGATGGCCGCGGTGGTCTTGCGAGCGCGTGTCGCGCGTCATAATGGCGCAATGACCCGAAGCTTGATTGAGCTCACACAATCGCTGCTTGACGTTGTTCGAGCGTGGCTGTAATTTGGATGGCTCCCCTTCCCCAAATCGAGATAGCCCAATGTTCAACAAGCGTGAGAGCAACGAATCAGAAACTGCCAGCCGTTCCGGATCCGATCATTACTCGGACAAGGCCAACCCGTCACCAGCGCCGACCAGAAGCACGGGCGGCACCGGTGCGGCCGCGACCATCGGCCCTTCGATTTCGATCGACGGCCAGCTCAAGGGGGAAGAAGACCTGGTCGTGGAAGGCCGCGTCAAGGGGACAATCGAATTGAAGAACAACACCTTGACGATCGGCACCCAGGGAACGCTGGACGCCGAAGTCTTTGCGCACACAATTTTTGTCGAGGGCACCGTCAACGGCGACCTGTATGCATCCGAGCGCATCAGCATCCGCAAGAGTGCACGCATCAGCGGCAACATTCTTGCCCCGCGCATCAGCCTCGAAGACGGTGCCAGGTTCCGCGGTTCGATCGACATGGATGCCGACTCCGAAGCCTTCCGCAAGGCGTTCGGGGGCAAGGCATCGGCCGCATCGAGCCCGGCCGGCAAGCCGACATCGGCGCCAAGTGTCGTCGACAGCCAGAAGGACAAGCAATCACAGGGGCCTCAGGCGTCTTCCGGGGGAGGCGCCGCCCCGTCGACACAGCAGACGGGCAAGACCGGATCGTCGGCCGCCTGACGCGACAAAACCGGTCACATGTCGCATGCCGCAGCAAGCCTGGCCGGACACAGTCCCGGCCCCACGGCCGAGCGCGTCAAGGTTCCGCTTCTCGTCGAGCTTCTGGCTCGCGACGTCGGTGATCGCTGTCGCGTATGGGCCGACCTCGGCAGCGCGCAATCCGGACTCGTGGAACGGCTCAGCGGCGGCCGCAATCGCCTGATCGTGGCCGATCTGCCCGGTGCTCTCGAAGGCGGCGAGCCGCTCTGGCATCATCCTGACACGGTGCTCGCCGAAAAATTCTGGGCAGGACCGGTCGACTTTTTTCTGTGTTGGGATCTGCTCAACTACATGCGCCCCGAACAGCTCGGCGAACTGTCGAGCCGGATTGCGCGCCGGGCTCGCTCGGGATCCAGCGTGCACGCACTGATCCAGTACTCGGGCACCTCGATGAGCGAAACGCCGGCGCGGTACGGGCTAAGTGCCGATGACCGGCTGACCGTTGTGCCGGTCGACGCACCTTCGACAAAAACGCCTAGATACAGCCCCAAGGCGCTGGAGAAGGCCATGCCGGAACTGCGCGTCGAACGGACCATGCTGCTCAACAACGGCATGCAGGAATTCATCTTCGACGTTCGTTGAATTACCCAATATTTCTGATTTTATAGATAAAAAAGGGGAGCACCGATCGCTCGGCGCTCCCCTTTGCGTGTCATTGCCAGTCGCGGCTGCCAGCCGGCTATCAGGCCGCCTTGCTTTCGTCGCTCTCGATGTGTGTGGAACGATTCGACTCGCTTGACGAGTCGATTGTCGAGTCAATCGTCGAACGGTCGCCGCCGATCTCGATGCGACGCGGCTTCATCTTCTCCGGCAGTTCGCGCTGGAGTTCGATATGAAGCAGGCCGTTCTCGAGCTTGGCTGAAACGACCCGCACGTGATCGGCGAGCTGGAAGCGCCGCTCGAAGGAGCGGGTCGCGATGCCCCTGTAAAGAAACTCGCGGTCTTCACGGTCGTCGCGCTCGTCGTCTCCGGCCTTCTGCCCGGAAACGGTGAGCGTGTTCTGCTCGGTCACGATATCGAGCTCGGATTCCGAAAAGCCGGCGACGGCCATCGAAATACGGTACTGATCTTCACCGCGGGCCTCGATGTTGTAGGGCGGGTAACCGTTGCCGTCGACGCGCGATGCGTTGGAAAGCATGTCGGCCAGCCGATCGAAACCGATGGCGGTGCGGTACAGGGGTGAAAGGTCGAACGTGGTCATATCGCTATCCTCCAAGATTGAGCAATAGATTGAAATAAACAGTCCTGCCTGATGGCCAGAACCGAAGGCCCCGATTCATGCACTCGGCGACCTCGATAACAACGTCGGGGCAATCGGCGGGATTTCAAGTCGCCGACCAGAATTCCTGGTATTCGGGATTGGGATCCGGGGATGGGCCGGATCGCAACAACTGCGGGCCGAGTCATTCCTGTCAGCGGCTCATGCCGGTCGCGGATCTCGACGATTGATTGCCAATCGATCGTCTCGCACGCGACTGTGCGCCTCGTCGGGGGGCGATCAGGGGGCCTCGGCTCTGCTCTGTCACCGCTTCCGGATGCGTTGGCGCCGCTTGACCTGACGCGGTGTCAGCTTGTTCCGCCTGCCCGCGTAGGGGTTTTCCGAGTCGCGAAAAATCAGCTGAATGGGCACGCCCACCAGGTCGAACTCGGCGCGGAAGCGGTTGATCAGGAACCTCTGATAGGCCGGCGGCACGTGCTCGGTCCGATTGCCGTGAATCACGATGCGGGTCGGAAAGTTGCCACCCGGATGCGCATAACGCAACTTGGCCGCGAACCGGTTGACGACCGGCGGCGAATGGGCCTCGGTGGCCTTGTTGAGCACCCGGCTCAGGCGGCCCGAGGACAGCTTGAGACAGGCCGCATCGTAAACGGTTTCGATCGCGTCGAACAGTTCGGCCAGGCCACTGCCGTGCAGCGCCGACAGAATCACCACCGGCGCCCAGGCGACGAACTTCAACTTCTCGCCGGCATCCTGCAGACAGGTCTTTCGCTGCCGTTCATCGATCCCGTCCCACTTGTTGAACACGATGACAAGCGCCCTGCCCGCGTCGGCGGCGTGGCCGGCAAGCCGGGCATCCTGGTCTGTAATGCCCTCGCCGGCGTCGAGTAACAGGCAAACCACGTCGGCCTGTTGCATGGCCTGCATCGCCTTGAGCGTACTCAGCGACTCGACCTCTTCGTGCTTGTGGCGCTTGCGGCGTATGCCGGCCGTATCGACCAGCCGATAATGGCGTCCGTCGCGATCGATCTCGGCAGCGATCGGATCGCGCGTGGTTCCCGGCATGTCGGCTGTGACGGCGCGCTCGTCGCCGGTCAGGCGGTTGAGCAACGTTGACTTGCCGACGTTCGGCCTGCCAATCAGCGCCAGCCGAATGGTGTCCTGGGTCTCGCGCGTTTCAACATCGTGCGCCAACTCGGGCAGTTCGGCGGCAATCACGGTACCCAGACGGTCCAGGCCGCGCCGGTGCGCGGCGGCGATCGGCAGCGGTTCGGAAAGGCCCAGTGCGGCAAATTCCGATATTGCAGTATCGACGTCGATACCGTCGGTCTTGTTGACCACCAGAACCACGGGTTTTCCCAGCTGGCGAATTCTGGCGGCGATTTCGAAGTCCTCCGACGTCACCGCTCCGCGCCCGTCGACGACGAACGCAATCACATCGGCTTCCTCCAGCGCAAACCGGGTCTGCCGGCCGACGCCACGCACCAGCGTGTCCGGATCGGGATCCAGGCCGCCGGTGTCGACCAGCACCACCTCGGTGTCGTCGATGACCGCGCGGCCGTAGATGCGATCGCGGGTTACGCCCGGCTGGTCGGCCACCAGCGCGTCGCGGGTTCGGGTCAGCGCGTTGAACAGCGTCGACTTGCCGACATTGGGGCGCCCGGCAATCACCACGATTGGCAGTGCCGAACGATTGATCTCCCGGGACACTGGATTAAGAGGAGGCGCCTACGCGCCAGGCCGAGAGCTTGCCGTCGACATCCAGTACGAACAGAATATTGCCGACGACCAGCGGCGCGCTTGCCGGTGCGGTCTTGGACGCCCGCTCGCGCGCGACGAATTCGCCGGTATCGGCATCCAGCCAGTGGACGTAGCCCTCGTTGTCGGCCACCGCAACGAATCCGCCCTGAAGCACGGGCCGACTCAAGCCGCGACGCAGAAGTTGCTCGTTGCTCCAGCCGGTCGAACCGCTGCGCCGGTCGAGCATCCAGATCCGGTCCTCGGAATCGGCCAATACCATCTGGGTTCGGGCGACGGTCAATCCGGAATTCGATCCAACTTCCTTGACCCACAGCAGGCGCCCGGAATCAAGCGCCACGGACGCCATGCGGTCACGCTCGCTGACGGCATAAATGTCCAGGCCAACGATTTCCATGTGACCATCGATATCAGCCAGCCGATCGAGCTGGGTCCGTCCTTCCGGCGTGCCCACACGCTGCTCCCACAACAGCTGACCATCGGCAAGATTCAACGCCGTCAGGGTGCCGTCGTCGTGGCCGACGAAGACCTGACCGCCGCGAACGACCGGCTCGGAGTTGCCGCGCAGCGTCAACAGCGGCACGCTCCGGTCATAGACCCATTCCCGAAAACCGGTATCGGCGTTGAGGCCGAAGACCCGGCCGTCGATGCAGCGAACAACGAGCACCCCATCGCGCTGCAGGGGTGCGGCAAGAATCTCGGACGAAAGCTGCGCCCGCCAGTCAATCGCGCCGGTATTCCGGTCGAGCACCAGGATTTGTCCGTCAATTGTGCCCAGCAGCACGCGTTGATCGACCACGGTGGGACCTGCCGACAGGTCCATGTCGAGATCGAACCGACGCAGGCGATCGCCCGATGCGGCGTCGACAGCCGTCACACGGCCCTTGTGGTCGGCAGTCCAGATCTCGCCGTCGACATGAAAGGGCTTGAGGCCCGGAGCACTCTTGCCGAGGCCGCTTCCGGTCGAGGTGCTCCACAGTCTGCTGACCTTCAGCCGCTCGTTGAAATCGGTCAATTCCATCGGATCCCGCTCTGGATCCTTCTTGCCGAACATGCCGCAGCCGCCCACCAGCAGCGCCAGGGCGACCAGCAAGACGGCACGACGCAGACGCATCATGAGTTCTCCGGTCCGTCGATCGCGGCCCGACCGAGCGTCGACTGAACCGCCGCCAGCTTGGTCTCGGCCTGGCGGAAATCACGACCCTCGCCGCGCAGCTGGGTCACCGCGGCGGCATAGGCATCCGCGGCCTCGTCGAACCGTTCCATATCGAACAGGATGTCGCCGCGCGTTTCCAGCCACAGGCCCTGGTAACCGGCCGGCACCTCGCCCTGGAGCAACGCAAGCGCCCGGTCACCGCGATCGCGGGCGATTTCGATCAATCCCAGCCTGAGTCGAATCAGCGGCTTCAGTGACTCCCACTTGCCGGAATCGAGCAATGCCGAGTAAATCTCGCCGGCCTTCTCGACGTCGCCGTCCTCGGTCCACGCCGATGCGACCAGCATGCCCGAAAGCGCGACATAGGCGTGCTGACCCACGCCCTCGCGCATTGCAGCGAACTGCTCCGCGGCGGCCTGGGTGCTGCCGGCATCCAGTTCCTGCTGGATCGCGGCGTAATACTCGTTGGCCAGCATGGCCTGTCCGGACTGGTAGTCCTGCCACTGCCGCCAGCCGAAGATGCCGGCCAGGGCCAGGGCCACGCCCATGAGTATGGAAACACCGTTTTCGCGCAGCCAGTTGCGTACGCGTTCGCTTTGTTCGTGTTCGTCGTAGAGCTCTACGGCCATCGGGTCACTCGCTTGCTCGGAAAAGGCATAAATTATGAATGCGGATGATAAATCACTTGCTTGGCGAGTGTACCCCGCCGTCGAAGAACCGGCACAGCCAGTCGCCCAGTGCTTCACGCGTCACGGTCTGCTGCGACGTATCGCCCTTGAGGTCCTTGACGCTGACCGTGCCGGCGTCCAGTTCCTGGTCACCGAGCACCAGCGCCAGGCGCGCGCCGGAGCGATCGGCGCGCTTGAACTGAGCCTTGAAGCTGCCTCCCTGCAGATCGGTGATCAGCCTCATCGCCGGCCAGCTATCCCTCAGCATTTCGGCAAGCCCGAGTCGTTCCGCGATCGGTTCGACCCCGAGCAGGTACGCGTGAGGGTCGCTTGCGAATTGCCTTTCTTCACCCCGGACCAGTTCAAGCAACCGTTCCATGCCCATCGCGAATCCGACGCCGGGCGTCGCCTTGCCGCCCTGGATTTCGACCAGGTCGTCGTACCGCCCGCCGGCACAGATCGTGCCCTGAGCGCCCAGCGCGGTGGTCGTCCATTCGAATACGGTCCGGCAGTAATAGTCCAGACCGCGCACCAGGCCGGGATTGACCCTATAGGCGATGCCCTGGACGTCCAGCATGGCGGTGAGCGCCCGAAAATGCTCGCGCGCGGCATCGCCGATGTGGTCGATCAGGCGCGGCGCTCGCGCCAGCAGGGCCTGGGTCGCTGGCACCTTGCTGTCGAAGATCCGTAGCGGGTTGGTCTCCAGCCGGCGACGACTGTCCTCGTCGAGCTGGTCGCGGACCGGCTCGAGGAAGGCGATCAGCGCCTCGCGATAACGGGCCCGATCGTCGCGGTCGCCCAGCGAGTTGATCTCGAGCTCGACGTGACGCTGGATGCCGAGTTCGCGCCACAGGCGGGTTACAAGTGCAATGAGTTCGGCATCCACGGCGGGCACGTCCAGTCCGAACACTTCGGCGCCGATCTGGTGAAACTGGCGCTGGCGCCCCTTCTGCGGTCGCTCGTGTCGAAACATCGGGCCCGAATACCAGACTTTCAGTCCGGGTGGGTTCAGCAGTCCGTGCTGAAGCACCGCGCGAACCACGCCGGCGGTGCCTTCGGGTCGCAGGCACAGGCTGTCGCCGTTGCGGTCGTCGAAGGCGTACATTTCCTTCTCGACCACATCGGTGCCCTGACCGATCGCGCGCGTGAACAATTCGGTCTTCTCGACCAGTGGAATCCGGATTTCGGCGAAGCCATAGCGATCCATCAGCGCCGACACCCGCGTCTCCAGCCACTGCCAGGCCGCCACGTCGGCCGGAAGAATGTCGTGCATTCCCCGGACCGATTGCAGGGATTTCATATTCTCAATCTCCAAAACAGGAAACGGCCGGGAATCACGCCGCGCGCGAACCGGCCGGGGCAACATCGTCGGCGCACAGCAACATGCTGCACACCGAAACGGCGCGCCCTATTCCGCCGGCATTCCAGCGTCCGAGGCTGGTCCGCGTGAGGCAGATTCTCCGATTACGAGTTCGGCCACGCCAGCCTCGTCTTGACCATCGAACACCAGGGGTTCTCCGTCAAGCTTCAACGACACCGCATTCGCACGTCCCAGCAGAAGCTTGAACGGCGCGCGGCCGGAATACTGTCGGGATTCACCGGACCGAATCAGGTCGAACTCCAGGCGCTGGCCGTCAGCGCTTTCGATCTCCACCCAACTGTCTTCACTGAGAGCCAGTTCGAGACGCGCCATCGGATCGGGCTCCGGCACCAGCGAACCGCCCGCCGAGTCGTCCATCGCCTCGACCGGGGGCGCCGGCTGCCCCACCGCTCGAATCGGGGTCATCGGCAAGGCCGAGGCCGAGAGATGTGAGTCGTCATTCTGCATCGCTTCGGGCGACTGCACCGCCAACGCGTCGGCGAAGCGCTCACGATACCCGGGCTTGTAAGTTTCCGAAGCCTGCACGCCTTCCCCGTCGTTCGTTCGTGAAGCAACTTCGGACTCGAATAACCGGGCGCCTCCAAGGACGAAAAAATATACCAGCGGCGGCACGATCATCGTCGTCACAAGCGCGTAGGTCGCAAACTTGAGAAATCTTTCGAAGCGTTGCGACTTTCCAGGCACCGGAAGCACGGCACGCAGCGGTTCCGGTTCCAGGACGCCCATCTGCTCCAACAAGGGTTGCGGGTCCAGATCGAGCAGCCGTGCATAATTGACGATGTACCCGCGCCGGTAGATTGGCGCAATCCGGTCGAATCGATCGGCTTCGATGTGTTCGATCGTGGCTCTGGGCAGTTTCAGTCGGCTCGCAGCATCGATCTGGCTCATTTGGCAAGCCTGTCGCGCCGTCGATAGCGCGACGCCGGGAGACACTGACATGTTTGATTTTTCGGGAGTTTTGGCTTCGGTCATTTCATTTCTGGATTTATTGCCTCAGCTGGGAGGCCTGGGGTGAGTCTGGATACCTTTCAATCAGGATTTCGGCATAGCGCTGGGCAATCGCTTCGCTGCCCAGAGCCCGCTCGACCTGCACGGCGAGCAACAACGCCCGCGCTCCAAGCCCGCCACTGGCTTCGAGCCGCTGCAGAAACGCCCTGGCGCGCAAAGCTTCGCCCTGCTCGAACGAAAGACCCGCGAGGTTGAAAAGGGCGGTCCTGCTCTGCGGGTCATATTCAAGCGCTTCTCTCAAATAGCGCTCCGCCGCGTCGTTGCGTCCATCTCGTCGCGCGCACGAACCGGCGTTGGCCAGCGCCACCTCCGGCGTGGCGTAAAACGGGTCTTCAAGCGCCTGCCTGAAGTGGCGATCCGCTTCCTTGTAGCGCCCGAGCTGGCAAAGCAACGCAGCATAACTATTGTGCGCTCCTCCATCGTCGGGTGCAAGCTCGACCGCTGTCTTCAGATGCGCCAGTGCTTGTTCATTGCGGTTTATGGACTGGTAAACGATGCCCAGCGCGAGATGTGCCGGGACATGTTTGGAATCCTGTTGTACGGCCTGCTCGAGCTTCTGCATCGCGACCTGGATATCACCACGCTCGAGATAGCCGACGCCCAGCCTGGTGTTGATCTCTGCGGCCCGCACGGGACTGACTCGATCGACCGCCGAGCCGCTGCGCCGGGGATCTTGCCGTGCCGTGTCGGTCGCCGCGCAGCCGACCAGGGCGGCTGCGGCGATGACCGCGACGATGGCCGCGACAATCACCTTGGCCGCCCGACGCAGACTCATGCCAGAGCCTGACGCGCAAGTTGCTGCTGCACCAGCACCCGCCGCTGGCTGGTGGAAAGCACCTTGCCGACAAGCTGCCCGCAGGCCGCGTCGATATCATCGCCTCGGGTACGGCGAACGGTCGCGATCAGGCCGCCGGCCCGGAGAATTTCCTGAAATTTCAGCATGTTCTCGCTACTGCTGCAGCGAAACGGCGTACCGGGATAGGGGTTGAACGGAATCAGGTTGACCTTGGCGGGCAAATCCGAAAGCAGCCGACGAAGTTGCCGGGCCGTCTCAACGCTGTCGTTGACCCCGTCGATCATGGTGTACTCGAAAGTAATCGACTGCTTGCTGTTGCAACCCTTCAGGTAGCGCTTGCAAGCGGCCATGAGTTCGGCAATCGGGTACTTCCGATTCAGTGGCACCAGTCGACTGCGCAATTCGTCGGTCGGCGCATGCAGCGAAACGGCCAGCGCAATCGGCGGCAACCCGTGCAATGCGTCGATGCCGGGTACGACGCCGGCGGTCGATACCGTAACCCGCCTCGCCGCCAGGCCGTAGGCGAGGTCTTCGCGCAGAAGTTCCAGCGCAGGTCCGACCTGGTCGAGGTTGAGCAACGGCTCGCCCATGCCCATCAGCACGACATTGCTGATTCTCCGGTCGCCGGTTCTGCGATCCGCCAGCCAGACCTGGCCGATGATCTCGGCAGCCGAGAGATTGCGGCTGAAGCCTTGCATGGCAGTAGAGCAGAAGGTGCAATTGAGCATGCAGCCGACCTGCGACGAAATGCACAGGGTGGCGCGATCCGGCTCGGGAATGAAGACCGTTTCAACCGCGTTCCCACCCGGCAGCGCAAGCAGCCACTTGATCGTACCGTCGGCCGACTTCTGCTCGCTGAGAATTTCGGGCGGCCGAATCTCGGCGGCCTCGGCCAGGCGCTCGCGCAGCTTCTGGCTCAGATCGGTCATCAGCGTGAAGTCGGTCACGCCACGCTGATAAATCCACTGGAGAAGTTGCCGCGCACGGAACGGCTTTTCCCCCAATGAGGAGAAATACCGTTCCAGACCTTCCCGGCTCAGGCCGAGCAGGTTTGTCTTCGGGGCAAGTTCAGCCATGCGCTCCAGGCCTTTCAATCACCGCGAGTATATCTCATCGGCATCGAAGAAAAAGCCGATCTCCTGGGCAGCCGTCTCTTCGCCGTCCGAACCGTGGACGGCATTGGCGTCGATGCTGGAAGCGAAATCCGCGCGGATCGTGCCGGGCGCGGCCTGACGCGGGTCGGTAGCACCCATGAGCTCACGATTTCGGGCGATGGCGTCTTCGCCTTCGAGTACCTGGATCATCACCGGCCCGGACATCATGAACTCGACCAGATCCTTGAAAAACGGCCGTTCGCGGTGTACGGCATAGAATCCCTCGGCCTGCTCTTGCGAGAGATGAACCATGCGGGCGGCAACGATCTTGAGGCCGGCGCGTTCGAAGCGAGTGTAGATTTCACCGACGACGTTCTTGGCCACGGCATCGGGTTTGATGATGGAAAGGGTTCGCTGCATTGGGAATAACTCCTGAGATCGCAAATTCGTTAAATTCTTGCCGGCAAAACGGGGGTTCGGGCAACCGCCCGGCCCGCCAACGACCACGACGGCAGACACGGGTCGGGCAAGCCGACAATTGTATCCCTTCGGGCGCGCCGGTGCAGGTTTTCAGCCTGTTTCTGCGACCGCCACTACTCCCATTCGGCCGAAATCAGCATCCATTCCCCGGCGTCCCGGCGCCAGCCGGTTTCGACCTTCCAGAACCGTCCCTCGTCGGGCAGCAATCCAGTGCCGCCGGTGGCCAGCGCCCGGAACGACGCGACGGCCCGCGCATCTCCGATGATCCGAACCCGGGTATCCAGACGCTGGATGCCGATCGCATCGCGCGCAAGCCTTTCGCGGCGGACAAGCAGCCCCAGAGCACGTCGGTCCAAGCGACCGTTGACCGCGACAAAATCGTCGGCCACCGGCGCCATGAAATCGGAAACATCACCCTGCTCCAGCGCCTCGATCATCGTGGCGAGCGTGCGCTCGATCCGGGTCTCGTCATCGAGCTCGGCGCTGCAGGCGCAGAGAAGAAGGGCCAGGCAACCGGCCGCTGCCAACCGATTCGCATCACTCGCCATCAAGAACGGATTCAAGCAGCCTGGAGGCGACCACGATGAGATCGTATTCGGTCACCAGCCCCACGAGCTTGCCGTTCTCGGTCACCGGGAGGCAACTGAGCTTGTTCTCGCGCATCAGACGAATGGCCTCCACGGTTGTGGTTTCGGGGCCGATGGACTTCGGGTCCGGGCGCATGATGTCGCGCACCATGACCGGACCTGTTTCCTTGTCCAGACCGCGCGCAATCAGGCGCAACAGCTGGCGGTGGCTGATCAGCCCCAGCAGCCGCCCTGCATCGTCCTCGACCGGCACGTGCCGGACGTAGCGCCACTCCATCAGGCTGGCGGCGAAGTCGACGATGTCGTCCGGCCGGACCGTGAACAGGTCGGTAGCCATGAACTGCCCGACCGTGCGATAGCTCTCGCGCCAGTCCTGGGTGCCGCAGAATTCGGCCAGCGCCCACTCGGCCACCGGCTTGCCCGTCTGCTGTTGCTGCACCATGCTGGCGGTCAGTGCACGCAGGCGCTCATGCAGGCTGCCGGTGGATTTCATCTGCTCCAGCGAGTCGAGCTGCCAGCGGGCGCCGGTACGCCGGGACTCGACGCGCCTTTCGATCACGCCCAGGTAGCGCTCGATATCGGCGGAATCGATCGAAGCCTCGCGCAGACCTTGTTCGGCCAGCGGCAGCAGTTCCTTGAGTATCAGTTCCTGGGCCGGCATCTGCCGTTCGTCGAACCAGACCTGCTGAGCGCGCAGCCCGTCGCGGGCGGCCGACATGAAATTGCTCTTGATGTCGGAAAAATTGAAATGCTCCCGAATGTCCTCGATGCTGTGCGAAAGGTGCGACATCATGCCGAAGAAGAACGCAGCATTCGCGATCTCGTCGCGTACCGTCGGGCCTGACGGGATGACCCGGTTCTCTATCCTCAAATGCGGCTTGCCGTTGTCCGATATGCCGTAGCAGGCCCGATTCCAGCGATATACTGTGCCGTTGTGCAGGCGCAGCGCATTCAGCTTGGGAATCTCACCGCGCCCGACCATCCCCAGCGGGTCCTGTTCAAATTCGGTCGTCAGAATGACGCGGAAACGCGCGATGTCTTCCTTGAATATCTCGATGACGGACTCGTCGATCCAGTGATCGCCGAAATGCACGCGCGGCTGAAGACCGCGCGCGGCCAATGCCTCTGACCGCGCGTCGATTGAATTTTCGAACACCGCGATGCGGCTTTCATGCCAGAGGCGCTTTCCCAGCAGAATGGGAGAATTCACGCACGCCGCCAGCAGTGGACCGGTGACCGCCTGGGCGACATTGTAAAGCGACGCGAACTCCTCGGCACCAACCTGGAAATGCACCTGATAGCTTGTGTTGCAGGCTTCCAGCATCAGATTGTCGTGCTGGAAATTGAGCTGGTCGATACCCTTGATCGCAAACTGAAAATCCGAACCTCGTAACCGGCGAAGGGCCTCGTTGAGAGCAAAGTAGCGCGCCGTAGGCACCATGGCATTCAGACTGAGATGGTCGCGAGTCAGGGTCGGAAGAATGCCGACGAGCGCGACCTGCGAACCCACCTTTTCGGCGCGCTCCCGGGCGAGCGCAAGCACCTCGTCGGTTTCTGCTTCCAGGCGGCTCAGGCAGTCGCCGCCCAGTTCCAGCGGCGACAGGTTGGCCTCGAGATTGAACAACCCAAGTTCGTGCGTGAACCTGGGATCGTCCATTCCCTCGAGCATCTGCATCGCCGTCATCGCAGGCCGGAACGCGCGGTCGACCAGGAACATCTCCTGTTCGGCTCCGATCCGTCTGATGTCGCGCTCGAACATGCCGGCGTCGAGCATTGCCTCCATCGCCCGGACTTCGTTCAGCAGCGCCTTCATGAACGCGCGGCGCGTGGCCTCGTCGCTGTTCTGCTCTACGTTCTGCTCACCCATGGCGATTCCCGAATGAATGGATGGGCCAGCCTCGCTCCCGCGCGGCACGCGGCAAGCCCGGCCCGATTTAGGATGATATACGCCACGACCATCCGCGGCAAACGCTCAGCATGCATTAATTGTCCGGCGCAGCATGATCTCAAACACTTGTATGTGCTCTTGACCTGTGAGAATCTAGGCACAGGGTAGAGTAAATCAAGAGACATAAAACACAATGACTGAAAAAACCTGGCTGAATGAATATTCGGAGGGGGTGCCGGCCGAGATCGACATGAACGAGTTCGATTCGGTGACCGATATCCTCGAACAGAGCTGCGAGCAGTACGCCGACCAGACCGCATTCGTCAATTTCGGCCGCGAACTGAGCTACGCCGAACTCGACCGCCAAAGCCGCGCTTTCGGCGCGCGCCTGCAGGCGCTGGGACTCAAACGAGGCGACCGGGTGGCCATCATGCTGCCCAACCTGCTGCAATACCCGATCGCGCTGTTCGGCGTCCTGCGAGCCGGAATGGTGGTCGTCAACACCAATCCGCTCTACACGGCGCGAGAGTTGAAACATCAGCTCAACGATTCAGGGGCCAAGGCCATTCTGGTTCTCGAAAACTTCGCGCACACGCTGGCCAGCGTCATCGACGACTGTCCGGTCGAGCACGTGTTCGTCACCGGCGTCGGCGACATGCTCGGCTTCCCCAAGGGCACATTCATCAATTTTGCATTGCGCTACATCAAGAAGGAAGTGCCCGCTTACGACCTGCCCGGCGCCGCCCGCTTCAACGATGCCCTCAAGGCCGGCGACCCGGACCGGCTGGAACGCCCGAAGCTCGGCCACGACGACATTGCGTTCCTGCAGTACACCGGCGGCACGACCGGGGTCTCCAAGGGCGCCATGCTGACGCACGGGAATATCGTGGCCAACGTGCAGCAATCGTCGGCGTGGATGAATCAGTTGATCGAATATGGCCGCGAAATCATCGTCACGGCCCTACCCCTCTACCACATCTTCGCGCTGACGGCCAACTGCCTGGTGTTCATCAAGTTCGGCGGGAGAAACCTGCTGATCACCAATCCGCGCGACATGAACGGATTCGTCAAGGAACTGGGCAAGGAGAAATTCACGGCCATCACCGGCGTGAATACCCTGTTCAATGGTCTTTTGAATACCCCGTCATTCGAAAATCTCGATTTCAGCACGCTTCGGCTGACGCTTGGCGGCGGCATGGCGGTGCAGCGGGCTGTCGCGGAGCGCTGGAAGAAAGCCACGGGTGTGCCGCTGATCGAAGCCTACGGTCTTACCGAAACGTCGCCCGCCGCATGCATCAACCCGATGGACCTGGAGGACTACAACGGGGCCATCGGCCTGCCCATCTCGTCGACCGAATGCAAGGTCATCGATGCCGAGGGCGGCGAGGTCGCGATCGGGGAGCCCGGCGAACTGTGCATCCGTGGGCCGCAGGTCATGAAGGGTTACTGGAACCGTCCCGAAGAGACCGCCAAGGTTCTCGATGGCGATGGCTGGCTGAAGACCGGCGACATGGCCTGCCGCGACGAAAAGGGCTATTTCTTCATCGTCGACCGCAAGAAGGACATGATCCTGGTGTCGGGCTTCAACGTCTACCCCAACGAGATCGAGGACGTCATCGCCGGGCATCCCAAGGTGCTGGAAGTCGGCGCGATCGGTGTCGAGGACGAAAAATCCGGCGAGTTGGTCAAGGCAGTGGTCGTTCGCAAGGACGATTCGCTGACGGTCGACGAACTGCGCGAGCACTGCAAGAAGGAACTGACCGGCTACAAGGTACCCCGGTACATCGAGTTCGTGGAGGAATTGCCCAAGACCAACGTGGGCAAGATTCTTCGACGGGAACTGCGGGACAAATACGGCGAGCCCAAAAGCAGCTGATCCGCTGTCGTCTATCTGATTGGGCCGCCCCGTCCAATGGGCGGCCCGGATCATGCATCCCCGGGCAGCAATTGACCGGGATCAGGTCGCGATTCGAGAGCTGCCACGCCGACGCCGATCAGCCGAACGCCCACTCGCGACTGATATCGCGCCCATTCAATCGCCAGTTCTGCGGCCGCATCGGCGATTCGGGCCGATGAGCGGGTATATCCGGGCAGCGTTCGACTGCGCGTCAGCGTCGAAAAACCGCCTGACCTCAGCTTGAGATGCACCGAACGAGCATACAGTCCTCGATCGACCAGCCGCTGCGCGCATCGCAACGCCTGCTGCCTGACAACTTGCTCGATCTCGTCCATGTCATGCAGATCGTTCTCGAAGGTCGATTCCTGACTGATCGAGCGTCGCGTGCGCTCCGAAGTCACGGCACGCTCGTCGACCCCGGCTGCTCGCAGGCGAAAGCTGACCGCCTGGCGCCCGAGCACGGGCACAAGCCAGTCCAGCGGGGCCTGTCGCAACTGACCAATCGTCAGGATGCCGGCATCCTGCAGGCGCGCCGCGGTGCTGGGGCCCACGCCGGGCAACCGTCGCACCGGCTGCGGATCGAGAAATCGGCGGACCTGGTCGGGCCGGATCCAGGTCAACCCATCCGGCTTGTCATAGGCCGAGGCCAGCTTGGCCACGAGCTTGCTGTTGCCTATTCCGATGGATGCGGTCAGCTTCACTTCGACCGAGATTCGCCGCTTCAGCCGGCGCGCCAGAACCAGCACGTCCTCGTCGCGCGCCGCTTCGCTCATGTCGATGAAGGCTTCGTCCAGGCTCAAGCCCTCGACCAGGGACGAGAAGTCGGCGAAGATCTCGAATATTCGACTCGATACCTCACGGTAAAGTGCATGGCGCGGGCGCACGAACACCGCGTGCGGGCACAACCGCCTCGCCCGCCCCGCCGGCATCGCTGAATGCACCCCGTAGCGACGGGCCTCGTAGCTCGCGGCAGCGACCACCCCGCGGCGTCCGTCGCCGCCTACAATGACCGCTTTACCACGCAGTTCCGGACGTTCGCGCTGCTCGACACTGGCGAAGAATGCGTCCATGTCGCAGTGAAAGACGACGCGTCCGGCTACCAAGGCATGCATAAGTGAATCGGAATCCTGGCTCATGGACTACAGCGAAGCATTTCCCGTCATCGATCGTCACACCTGGTTGAATCACGCCGCGATTTCACCCTGGCCGGCCGCGGTCGGCGACGCGATGCGGGGATTCGTGGACATGAATGTCGCGCAGGGCCCGCTGGGCTATGCAAAGTGGCTGGACACCGAGCAAAGCCTTCGCCGGCGTGCCGCCGCTCTTATTGGCGCCGAACAAGACGATCTTGCACTGATCAAGAATACATCAGAGGGCCTGAGTCTGATCGCCGCCGGACTGGACTGGCAGCCCGGCGACGCACTGGTCTGCTGTGCCGGCGATTTTCCCAGCAATCTGATGCCATGGCACCAACTTGTCCCGGACTTCGTCGATGTCCGCGAAGTCCCGTTCGACGTCCGGGATCCCGAGACCGTCCTGCTCGGAGCGCTGGACGACGACGTTCGCGTACTCGCCGTGAGCTCGGTGCGCTACGACTCGGGGGTGCGACTGGATCTGGACCGGCTCGGACACGCGGCCCACCGGGTCGGCGCGTTGTTGGTGGTCGATGCGATCCAGCATCTGGGCGCGCTGCCGATGAACGTAGCCGAAGCGCCGGTGGACTTCGTCGTTGGCGGCAGTCACAAGTGGCTGCTGGCGCCAGAAGGCCTGGCGTTGTTCTGGTCTCGGCCCTCGGCGCGTCGACGGCTGCGCACGCTGCAGACCGGCTGGCGAATGTGGCCGGACATGTTCAATTTCGAGCGGTCCGACTGGACCCGGCCCGACACCGCCCGCCGCTTCGAACCCGGCACTCTGAACATGGCCGGCATCCACGGTCTTGACGCCTCGCTCGAGCTCTTGCAGAGCATCGACCCGGCAGCCCGGGCCGAACAGTTGCTCGACCGCACCGGCTGGCTGATCGACGGGCTGGCAAGAATGCCGGGCATCGAAATTGTCACACCCGCCGAACGCGGCCGGCGGGCCGGCATCGTCTGCTTCGTTCCGGCCAACAGGGATCCGGACGCGGTGCTCAAACGCCTGGCTTCGCGCTCGATCTTCGCGGCCCGGCGGGGGCGCTCGGTGCGACTGTCACCCAACTTCTACACGCCCGAGAATCAGATCGAACGGGCGCTCGAAGTGATCGCCGGCATCGCGACGCACGACGTGGACTGAGTCCTTTTGCGCAACTGATACAGCTGGAAATCCATGCGCCGGCGGCAAGTGTTGCGGCTCCGGTTTTCATGTTCGAACTCTTACAAGTATTGAAAAAAGCATACTAATGAGGTCGTTAGTAACTACAGATCAAGCGGATTCTCGCAGACTACAAGGTTGGCTGAATTATTATCCCCGGCTCGTGAAGCGGGACTCCGCTGGCATTTGTCTGACTTAGGGGCGAGAATGCGCGCATGACTTCCGAAACCTTTCTTTGGCACGATTACGAGACCTTCGGCGCCGATCCCCGGCGCGATCGACCCTGCCAGTTCGCAGCGCTCAGGACCGACCGGGACCTGAACACCATCGGCGAACCGATCGTGTGGTATTGCCAGCCGACCGACGACATGCTGCCCTCGCCGGACGCCTGTCTGATCACGGGCATTACCCCCCAGACAGCCGAGCGACTGGGCGTGCCGGAACCCGAGTTCGCCAACCGAATCTTCGAACTGATGAGCGAGCCCGGCACCTGCGCGGTGGGCTACAACAACTTCAGGTTCGACGACGAGGTCTCGCGCTTCTTGTTCTGGCGTAATTTCATCGACCCTTACACCAGGGAATTCAGAAACGGCAACAGCCGGTTTGACCTGATCGATTTGTTGCGCATGACCGCCGCTCTGCGACCCGAGGGAATCCAGTGGCCGTTGCGCGAAGACGGCAGCCCCAGCTTTCGCCTGGAAGATCTTTCCAGGGCGAATGGTTTTTCGACCGAAAACGCACACGACGCCCTGGCCGACGTGGAAAACACCCTGGGCATGGCGCGGCGAATCCGGCAACACCAGCCGAGACTCTGGCACTGGGGACTGGGCCTGCGGGCCAGGCACGCGGTCGAGCAGTTGGTCGAAAAACGCGAAGTCCTGCTGCACGCCTCGAGCCGATTTCCCGCGACCCAGGGCTGCATCGCGCCGGTGCTGCCGCTGTTTCGGCATCCCACCATCAAAAGCCAGTGGCTGGTCTGGAATCTGCGCGAAGACCCGACAGAGTTTTTCGAGTTCGATGCCGAAATGCTGGCCGACCTGTTCTGGACCCCGAACGCCGACCTGCCCGACGGCCTGAAACGCCTGCCGGTCAAATGGATTCGGACCAACCGCAGCCCCATGCTTTCGCCGACCGGGGTGCTGGATGCCGCGGCCGCCGAGCGGACGCAGATCGATCTTGACCAGGCCGCCGCCCACGCGCTGAGGCTGGCGGGCGAACCGGCGTTCATCGCGGTTCTGCTGGAAATGTTTTCAAGCACCCGATCGCCCACGTCGCTCGACGCCGATACGGCGCTCTACGACGGCTTCGTGCCCGACAGCGACCGGCGCGTCGCCGAGCGAATTCGAAGCCACTCGCCCGAACGGGCCGCAGCGCTCCTGTCCGCCTCGCCAGGCCCTTTTTCGGACGAACGCATGGCCGAGCTTCTCCTGCATTATGTCGGGCGGCATGCGGCCTCCAGTCTGGGCACGCCCCAGCGGGAGGCCTGGCAAGCCTATCGACGGCGCAGGCTGGTCGACGACCCGGAACTCGGGAGCGTGCAGTTGTCCGGCTACCTGGCAAGAATCGAGCAGCTCAGGCGTGAACGTCCGGACTGCGCCGCGCTACTTGACGAACTGGCCGCATGGCCATCGCGTATCGGAATCGACGGTCTATAGCGAAAAACAAAAATCAATCATTTGGAGCGCCTTCCAAGAATCTACTTCCGAGTGTTATGCACAATCCCTTGATTTGTCGATTGACACGTTTTTCATGTCGGATTTTTCTCTGGACGGACAAAATAATTTCGCATGTACATGTTTTTAAAAGCTATTTTTAACCTGATCAATAATTGTTCATTTCTGTGGCGTCCAGACCTCAATGGGCCACGTGCCAATTTGCACACAGGGTTTTCCACAGCAACTGTGGATAAGCGGGCCGAACCCCGCCCAAAGCGCCCTCACGCACCGGATCGACGGCGGCGCCGCATGTCAAATGACGGCCAGGGCCAACTGATCGGGAGATTGCGCAGACCTGTCGCGCCCCTGGCGCCGGGTCTGGTTGACGGCGCTCCTGAGCACGCGATCGCTGCGCGGCGAAACGAATTCGACGACGCTGCCATCGTCGAACTGCAGCATCATCACCATCGGCGGTTCGCCCCTGCGGCCGGGACGCGCAATCACGCCGCTGATGCATTTACCCACGATCTGATCCCGCACCGAGCGACTGGTGCGGGTGCCGGTCTCTTTCACACCATCGAATTCCGTGTTCATCCTGATTTCCTCAGATTAGGGTTCAGGTTGATTCAAACACGGACTTTTCTCAAAACCTGAGAAGCAGTGTCGTTGACAAGATCGTCAATCCGAAACCGGCAGCCTCGAGGCGAACGCGTGGGCCAGCGTTGTCTGGTCGGTGTGCTCCAGTTCTCCGCCCAGAGGGACGCCTTGCGCCAGACGCGAGAGGCGGATGGCGTGGCGGGCGGCCAGACCGGCGATATAGTGCGCGGTCGCTTCGCCTTCCACCGTCGAATTGGTCGCAACGATCACCTCTTCAATCGGTTCGTCGGCAAATCGGCGCTCGAGCTGATCCAGCCCAATGTCGTCCGGCCCTACGCCGTCCAGCGGAGACAGCCTGCCCAGCAACACGAAGTAGCGCCCCTCGAAGCCGGTTGCCTGTTCGATCGCCAGCACGTCACCCGGGGTCTCGACAACGCAAAGAATCCGATCCGACCGGCGCGCGCTGGCACAGATCCCGCAGATCTTCGCCGAGGTGAAATTCCGGCAGCGATCGCAGCGCCGGATCTCGCGCATTGCAGTTGCCAGTACCTCGGCCAGCCGCTGCCCGCCCGGCCGGTCCCGCTCCAGCAAGTGCAGCGCCATGCGCTGCGCCGTTCTCGAGCCTACCCCGGGCAGGCATCTGAGCGCCTGCAGGAGATCATCGATCAGCGGGTCGCTCACAGCGCCGATCTCGTGGGCTGTTTCGGGCCGCTCAAGGCAGCGTGAATCCCGGCGGCATCGGCATGCCGCCGGTCAGGCCGGACATTTTTTCCTGGCTGACTTCCTGGACCCGGTTGACTGCGTCGTTGAACGCGGCCGCGATCAAGTCCTCGAGCATCTCCAGGTCGTCGGCGACGCTCGGGTCGATATGAATCCGGCGAACTTCATGGCGCCCACTCAGGGTAATTTCCACCATGCCGCCGCCGGACTGGCCGGTGACTTCCAGGTTGGCCAGTTCGGCCTGAGCCTGTTTGAGGCCCTCCTGCATCTTCTGCGCCTGCTGCATCAACTGCGCGATATTGCCTTTCATTGTTTACTCCGGAAATTGGGATCACTCCGTGAATCCGCGGGCCGAACCGAGCCGGGCACGATCTCGGCGTCGAATTTTTCCTGCATTCGTTTCACGACCGGGTCTTCTGCCACCGCGGCTTCGGCGTCGGCCTGGGCCCGGGCACGTTCATCGTTGTCCAGCCTGGCCGGCGTCAGCAAGTCGGCGTCATCGCCGACCGGCTTGAAATCGAGCTTGCGCTCGAGCCCGGAGTAGTCCTGCAGTGCCTTGGCCAGGCTCGCCTTGAAACGATCGGTCACCAGCATTAGATCGTCTCGCCCCAGTCGAAATTCAACCCGCTTGTCGTCGGCCTCGCCGACCGCAAGCATGCCGGCTACCGCCTTGACCGAACCGTTGAGTTCGAGCAACCGGATGACACGCGGCCATGACTCTGAGTTGAGCGGCTCGGGGGTATCCGGTGCCGAATCGGGCGCAGCCGCCCGCGACGGTTCACGCGATGCCGCCGACCGATCAGGCGGCGTCTCTCGGACCGCTCCAGACGCGGCGGCGGATTCCGAAGCAGCGGGCGATTCTTGCGCGGCTGCGACGGCAGGCGGGCGGCCCGTTGACGAAGCGCTCGCCGATGCCAAGGCGGGCTGAAACGCGAACATCCTGAGAATGGTCATTTCGCAGCCGCTGCGGTCGGAGGGGGCGAGCCCGAGGTCACGACGCCCGGTCACCGCGATCTGGTAATAAAGCTGAACGTCTTCGGGATCCAGTCGAGCGGCGTAATCGACCAGGTTTTCCCAGTCGGTGCGACTGTCGTCGCGGTAGTCCGGCACCTGTTGAATGAGCGCGATGCGGTGCAACATCTCGGCCAGGTCCGCCAGCAAGCGCGCCAGGTCTCGAGCCAGCCGGAACACTTCGGCCACCGCCGCCAGCGCAGCGGCGGGGTTTGTTTCGATCAGCGCCTCGACGATGGTATTCAGGTGGCGCTGCTCGACTGTGCCCAGCATATCCTCTACCGCCGTGTATTCCAGCTTTCCGCTGCCGGCCGCAAGCGCCTGGTCCAGAAGGCTGAGGCCGTCGCGCATGCTGCCGTCGGCAGCCCGCGCCAGCAGCGCCAGCGCGGCGTGCTCGTATTCGAGCTGCTCGCGGTTCAGGATGGACTCGATCTGACCCGAAATTTCCTCGACGCTCAAGCGGCGCAGGTTGAACTGCATGCAGCGCGACAGAATGGTGACCGGAATCTTCTGCGGATCGGTCGTTGCCAGCACGAACTTGACATGTTCAGGTGGCTCTTCCAGCGTTTTCAACAGTGCGTTGAAGCTGTGCGTGGACAGCATGTGCACCTCGTCGATCAGGTACACCTTGAAACGACCACGCGCCGGGGCGTACTGGACGTTGTCGAGGATTTCCCGAGTATCGTCGACCTTGGTGCGCGACGCGGCGTCGATCTCGAGCAGGTCGACGAACCGGCCCTCGTCGATCGCCTTGCAATGCTCGCACTGGCCGCAGGGGCTGGCCGAAACGCCGGCCTCGCAATTCAGCGACTTGGCCAGAATCCGGGCGATCGTCGTCTTGCCGACCCCGCGCGTGCCGGTAAACAGGAATGCATGGTGCAGCCGGCCTTCGTTGAGGCCGTTGGTCAGCGCCCGGACGACATGCTCCTGGCCGACCAGACCGGAAAAGTCGCGGGGCCGCCATTTTCTCGCAAGTACTTGATAACTCAAATCAAATCCCTTTAACTTGGCACGCCACGCAGAAATACACCCGGCGCCGATCTGCTTCGGATGAGCGCCCTGGAAGTCTACACCACCGCACGCCGCTACGCGTTTTGCAACCCGGCCTGGACCGGTAAATCCGTCAGTCTCGGCGCTCTGTGGACAGCAACCGGCGCTTCCGCTCCAGCCCCCAGCGATAGCCGCCCAGCTGACCGTCGCTTCTGAGTACGCGGTGACATGGAATCAGCAGTGCAACGCGGTTGGCCGCGCACGCCCCGGCCACGGCGCGGACCGCTTTGGGCCGCCCTACCCCGGCGGCGACCTCGCTGTAGCTGGCCGTGGCGCCCCGTTCCAGACCGGACAGGAACCGCCAGGTTCGGATCTGCAGCGCGGTGCCGAACACGTGCAGCGGAATGTCAGGTCCGGGCGCGCCGCGATCGATGGTCGCCTCCAGCGCATTCATCCAGGCGTCAAGGGCGGGACCTCGTTGCGCCGCAGAGCGGACAAGTTCGGCCCGACCGAATTCCTCGAACAGGCCTGATTCAGCCAGGCCCCGGTCGTCGCCGAACTGCGCGTAGCAAACGCCCCTGGAGGTCGCCGCCATGGTCAGCCAGCCCAGTACGGTGCGACGACTGGCGAACCGGATCTGCTCGCCTTCGCCGAACCGGCGGTATTTCAACGGCGTCATGCCCAGAGCGCTCGGCGAAAGATCGTAAAAACGGCTCAGAGCACCGAATCCGGCCTCGAAGACGGCGCCCGCCACGTCGCGACCGGCCCGCAATTCATGCTTGACTCGACGTATACGCGCCGAGCGCTGGTACTGGCTGGGCGTAACGCCGAGCGCAGCAGAGAAGCGTCGCTGCAGTGCGTAACGACTCAATCCCATCCGTCGGCCCAGCTGTTCAAGGGTCATCGCTTCATCGGCATGCGCCTCGATCCATTCGGCCAGCTGCGCCATTTCTCGATCGGTCGGGCCAGAGTCACTCATTGGTGTTTCCATGATCGCGTTTACATGCCCGAAAGCTTACGTCAATCGACCGCCTTGTCTTCCCGTTTGTTGCGGCCAACAGACCACCAGCCTCGGCGCCGCGCCGGATACACTTGCAGCGGTGAGCAATCAAGCGTCGCTGAGTATCGTGATTCCGGTCGGCCCTGATGAGACCGCCCACCTGCAGTTGTTGCAAAGCCTGTCCGGATTCCCCGTGAATCAACTGCACGGGCCTGTTCAGATCGTAGTGAGCAGCTGCGAGACAAAGGCGCCTGCACCGCACTTCTTCGCGCCGCAGGGCATTCCGTGCTTGCGGGTTTCCGGCCCGGCCGGACGGTCCGGTCAGCTCAACCGGGGAATTGCCGCATCCTCCGGACGATGCCTGTGGCTGCTTCATGCCGACAGTCGTCCGACGGCCGAGGCCATGGCGCGCGCAGCCGAATTCGCCAGAACCTGGAATCATCCCTGCCGAATGGGCGCGCTGGGCTGGTTCCCTCTGGCATTCGCGGCCGACGGCCCCCGGCTTGCGGCGCTGAATGCGGCCGGTGCCAATCTGCGCTCGGCGATGCTCGGTCTGCCGTTCGGCGACCAGGCCTGGCTTTTGCGCCGCGACACCTTCGACATGCTTGGCGGATTCGACGAGCAATTCGGCCGCGGCGAAGATCTGGATTTCGTCCGCCGCGCACGCCGCGCCGGCATCCGACTCAGCAGACAGAATGCGACAATTACGACTTCGGCGCGCAGGTACCGGCGACACGGCTGGCTGCGCACCACGCTTGCGCACCTGTGGCTTACGCTACGCCTTTGGCTGAAATCCGCGCGCAAACTCGGGAACCCGTTGACTTGAATCCCGCCATTGCGATCTTCGTCAAGACACCTGGGCTCTCGCCGATCAAGACTCGGTTGGGCCGACATCTTGGACAGCGCGTCGCCGAGGAATGGCATCGACGCGCCGCCGCTTGCGTCGGCATCAGCGCCGGCGCGACCGGTCTCCCCGTCTACTGGGCGGTGGCAGAAACCGAAGGCATGCTGGACCCTTTGTGGCAGGGATTCAAACGCATCGCGCAAGGTGAAGGCGGACTGGGCGCTCGACTGGCCCGTGTGCATACCGAGCTCGTGCGCCATCACGGCGCCGCCATTCTGATCGGCGCCGATCTGCCTCAGATCGCTGCCCGGCACCTCGAGATCGCTGCGGCCTGGCTGGATGGACCGGACGCCAGGCACGTGCTCGGTCCGGCCCGCGATGGCGGTTTCTGGCTGTTCGGTTCCAATCGCGCGCTTCCCGCGGCCATCTGGGAATCGGTTCGATACAGCCGCGACGACACAGCCCGTCGCTTGATCGATGCCGTCGCGGCGCCCGGCTGGGAACTGCTTGAGCGAAAAACGGACCTGGACTGCGCCGACGATCTGCCGCAGGTACTGAAGGAACTGGGATCAGTGCACTGCCCGACGACCGAACAGCAGGCACTCGCGCAGTGGCTGGAACTTCAGGCCGGGCGCGCGGCATGAATCTTCGCTCACCGACCGGTAAAGGGCCGCGCATGACATCGGCTGCACGCGACGAGTTGAACGGCAACTGCCGCCAGGAGAGGCCATTTCCGGAAAAATTCCCTTTTCCATGGCCTTGCGGGCATCGAACGCGTAAACTTGCAAGCATCACGACGCTTACAATCAGGGGCTTTGCAATGTTTCGCAGATTGACGCTTTCTCTGGTCCTGGCCATTGGCCTGGTCGCGTTGGCCATGGCCCAGGTCGACGAGCAGGACGCACCTCGAACGCAGGCCGGTACGCCGACCTTTCACTTCATCGGCGATCGCTACAGAATCGGCGTCGGGCTCGACAGCGAGTTCGACTTCGTCGGCGAACTCGAGGCATCGCTGTACGAGTCGCAGCGCTCGAGCGTCATTGGCGACGGGTGGCTCGGCAGCGAGGGCGCCGGCGGCGTCAAGCTAAGTTATCACTGGCTGGTCAATGAAACCGCCGAAGACGGACCCGACGGACCGGTCTATACCGACGGCGACGTTGCCAAGCTCTTCGTCGCCGCCGACCAGAACCAGTTCGACGACCGCAAGCTGACCTTTGGTGCCGGCTGGGAAGGCCGCAACTGGGCGTTCTCCGGCTACGGCATGACAGCCCTGTCCGACGAGCGACTGGTTGACCGGAGAACCTCCATCGAGGATTTGCTGGTCAACGGCGTGATTGACGGTCGCGCGTTCTCGCGCGTCGATACCATTGAAACCGTGACAGAGCTGTTCGAGGATCCATACGACTGGGGCCTGGGCCTGCGCGCCGAACGCTTCTTCGACAATCCGCTCATTCGCCTGCGCGGCGGTCTCGACTATGAGGAGGGTGACTTCAGTTCCTCTCAGGTCACCGCTTCGCTGTCGCTGGACAAACGCTTCCACGATTCGCCGCACGGTCTGAGCTTTCGCACCAGTTACGCGCGCAAGGACGGCGATTTCGTGACCGATGACGACGACCTGCGCGGCAGCGTCGTCTACAGCTTCAACTTCGGTGCAGCCGGCAATTCGTTCCGTCACGGCCGCCAGTATCGCGAAGTCGAGGTCGAAGTTCCCGGCGAGCCGCGCACCGAGGAGCGCGCGGTCGTCAACAAAGTCACCCTCACCGACCACACGACCTTCGATCTTGACAGTTCCGCCCTCAAGCCGGCAGCCGAAGGCACGCTGGACGAACTATTGGCCATGATCGAGGACGGCGGCCTGGTCGGGGATATCCAGATCGTCGGACACACCTGCGATCTTGGCACGGAGGCCTATAATCAGGGTCTGAGCGAGCGACGCGCCCGCTCCGTGGTCGATTACCTGACTGCACAAGGCATCGATCCAGGTCAGATCGACTGGCGCGGCGAAGGCGAGACCGAGCCGCGCTTTCCCAACGACGGGGAACAGAACCGCAGTCGAAACCGCCGGGTAGAAATCAGCTTCGTAACCGAGCGCATAAGCACCGAGACAGTGACCGTCGGCTCGGATAAACCTGCCACCGAAATTCGCCAGGTCCAGATCCCCGTGGAAGCACCATGGATTCGCCGTGCGTTGCGGAATCCGGTCCGCCACAAGCGGATCGTCGATTACTACCGTTACCAGGAAACCGCGACCAGCGTGACCGAGGGCGAGATCGAATTCGCCAACGAGGCACCGCAGGCCGCGGACGACCTGTTCACCGTCGATGCCGATTCGGCCGACAATGCGCTGAATGTACTGGCCAACGACACCGACGCCGACGGCGACTCGCTGACGATCAGCGGCGTCAGCCAGCCGCCCAACGGTCAGGCCTCGGCCAGCGATGGCCGGGTCATCTACACGCCGAATCCGGGCTTTACGGGTACCGACAGCTTCACATACACAGTCGAGGACGGCTTCGACGGCCAAGCCAGCGCCAACGTGACGGTCACGGTGAATCCGACCAACGAACCCCCGGTCGTCGGTGACCTGAGCGCCGAGACGGTTCAGGGAACGCCTGTGGATATCGACGTGCTCGCCGAGGCCAGCGACCCCGACGGCGACGAACTGAGCATCGCTTCGTTCAACCAGCCCGACAACGGCACCGTCACGCAGTCAGGCGGTGTGCTGCGCTATCAGCCGGGCGAACAGTTCGTCGGCAGCGACGCGTTCACCTTCACGATCGACGACGGCCGCGGCGGCCAGGCCAGTGCCACCGTCACCGTCACGGTGCAGCGGGGCAACCAGCCGCCGGTCGTCGGTGACCTGAGCGCCGAGACGGTTCAGGGAACGCCTGTGGATATCG
>CAYYZR010000001.1:0-28544 GCA_964476005.1 uncultured Halomonas sp. | reverse complement strand
CGTGCTCGCCGAGGCCAGCGACCCCGACGGCGACGAACTGAGCATCGCTTCGTTCGACCAGCCCGAAAACGGCACGGTCACGCAATCGGGCGATGTACTGCGGTATCAGCCGGACAACGAATTCGTCGGCAGCGACAACTTCAGTTTTACAATCAGCGATGGTCGCGGCGGTAGCGCAACGGCTTCCGTCGTTGTTGATGTCGTCTTTGCGAACCGGGCACCGGTGGCCAGGCCCGACCGGGCCACGACCGCCGCCGACGGCGAATCCGTGACCGTCGACGTGCTGGCCAACGATTTCGACCCGGACGGCGATCGACTCGAGGTCGTGGCCGTGGATCAGTGGTATGGCAGCAGGCGCGCCGAGGTGACCGTCAACGGCGATGGAACCATCACTTTCCTCGTCAACGGCTGGTGTCAGGGGCGCAACCAATTCCGGTACACCATTTCGGATCCATTCGGCGCGACTGCACAGGCCAATGTCACGATATTGCGCCCCGGGCAGTCGGTAGATTCGGATTCGCCAGACGCATCCACCGAGTGTCTCTTTCATCCGCTATAGGCGGCCGTAGCTGTTCGATGGCCGCCTCCAAGCGATGAAACCGGTCAGCCCGATGCGCGCTCGGCCTCAGCCCGGCTGGATTGAGCTGCAGAGCAAACGGTCCGCGTGAACTTCATGCTGGACAACGAAGCGGCCATCCGGCTGGGCGGTTTTGCCGTCGCGGTCGTCTTGCTGATGCTGTTGCAGTGGCGCTTCAGTCTGCGCGGCGATAGCCGTCCCGCGCGACGCCAGTTGACCAATGTCGCCATGGTGATCATCGATACGCTGGTCCTGCGGCTGGCTTTTCCGGTACTGGCCGTGGCATTCGCAGCCTCCGTGCATGCATCAGGGACGGGGCTTCTGGGTGCCGTCGAAGCGCCAGCCTGGCTCGAGTTCACGCTTGCCGTGCTCGTTCTGGATCTGGCGATCTACTGGCAGCACCGGCTGTTTCACCGGATTCCGTTGTTCTGGCGATTCCACCGCGTACATCACGCCGACCGGGCTTTCGACCTGACCACCGGCGTGCGCTTCCACCCGGTCGAAATCGCGCTTTCGATGCTGATCAAGTTCGGCGTAATCTGGCTGATCGGCGCCCACCCGCTCGCAGTCCTGGTCTTCGAAATCGTGCTCAATCTGGGTTCGCTCTGGACCCACACCGATCTGGCGCTGCCGAAAAGAATCGACCGGCGGCTTCGCTGGCTTTTCGTCACGCCGTCGATGCACCGGATTCACCATTCGACGCTGCGGCATGAAACGGACTCGAACTACGGTTTCCACCTCTCGATCTGGGACCGGCTGTTCGCCAGCTATACCCGAGAGCCCGAACGCTCGGAGAAGACCATGCCGGTCGGCCTGGACCAATACCGCGGCGACGACGACCAGACGCTCACGGCACTGCTGCTCAATCCGTTCAGGAGTAAGGGTTAAGGGTTAAGGGTTTCCGGTTTCGGGTTTCGGGTTTCCGGCAAACCATAAACTGGGGACGCCGCGGCAGAGCGGGTTCCCGATCAGGAAGTACTCAGCCCGCCTTGTTTACCACCCTGCCGTAGCGAGGGGTCGGCAGGGCCTGTGGCTGTGGGGTTTAGCGATCGAGCAAGCCGGAGGCGTAGCCAAAGCTACGGCGAGGACTCGCGACCGGGTTAAACGCCGCGGACGCGGGTCCTGACGGCACCGCAGTAGGCAGGGTGGTGAACAAGCCGGGCTTATAAAAACTGCTCGTTTAGGATGCGTTCGTCCAGCGAATGCTCGGGATCGAAAAGCAGCTTGTGCCGCACGCTTCGGGCCTGGCGCACGACCACCCGGCACACGTCCCGCACCTCGTCGTAGTCGGCCGTGGCGCTGACTGGCCGGCGCTCGGCATTGAGCACCTGGAATTCGACCTCGACAGCCTCGGGCAATACCGCACCGTTCCAGCGGCGCGGACGAAACGGGCTGATCGGGGTCAATACCACCGCCTCGGTACCCAGCGGCAGGATGGGGCCATGGGCCGACAGGTTGTAGGCGGTCGAGCCCGCCGCGGTCGCCAGCAGCACGCCGTCGGCCACCAGCCGTTCGACCCGCTCGGTACCGTTGACCAGAATCCGGATGTGCGCGGCCTGATTGGTCTGGCGCAGAAGGGCCACCTCGTTGATGGCCAGCCCTTCGCGCGTGTCGCCGTGGATTGTTTCGGCGTGCATCCTGAGCGGAGCGAGGCTGAAGCAGGATGCGTCGACAATGCGCTGCGGCAGCTCGTCCTCGCTGTAACGGTTCATCAGGAAACCGACCTCGCCCAGGTGCATGCCGAACACTGGCAGGTTCCGGTCGCTGTTCTCATGAAGCGTGTGCAGCATGAAGCCGTCTCCGCCCAGCGGCACAAGCACATCGGCCTCGTTGCGAGATACGTCGCCGTAACGCTCGGTGAGCCGGGCCAGCGCTTCGCGCGCCCGCGGATGCTGGCTGGCGGTAAAGGCGATGCGCGGCGATTCGGGCATCCGCCGCTACCCGGTCGCGCTCATGAGCTGGCCCAGCCCGTGGATGGCGACCTGCATAGTGGCGAAATCCACGGTGGAGGTAGCCCGCATCTCTTCGAGCATGGCGCGCGTGCGTGCGACCGAATCCGCGTGGCGCTCGAACCAGGCCTCGACGGGGTCCTCGCTGTCCCGGTGCTCGGTAAGAATCCGGCGGACCAGTATCCGGTGATGACTGAACAGTTCATCGCGAAGGTTGCCCCTGGCGTGCGCATGCCATTGCTTTTCGACCGACAGGCTTTCGACGGTCTCGCGCAGCCAGCGCAGGCAGAGGCGATCCAGAAGGCCGAAATAGACCCGGCCGACCTCGACCACGTCCAGGTCCAGCCCGCGCGATTCGTCGACGATGTCCAGCGCCGAGTACATCCAGCCCAGGGCAGCCAGTCGCCGGGCGAAATCCGAAGCGAATCCGGCGGCCTCGAGTTCCCGGCGCCGTTCCTGCAGCGCATCGCGCTCGACCTCGGTGAGAATTTTCGGCAAGGCCTCGCGGAAATCCTTCATGCCGGGACCGAAGCGGTTGACCTTGCTGGAAATATCAATGGAGAACCCGCCCGGAAGCGTAATCAGGCGCCGCGTGCTCTGGCGCATCAGGTTCCAGATTTCCAGATACATGCGGTTCTGCAACTCGGCCGGCACGGTGGCGTCGTAGCGCTCCAGTTCGTGCCAGTAGGCGCGCGCCTCGAAGATTTCTCTGGCCACCGTATAGGCCTTGGCCACGGTCGCCGAACTGGCGCCGGTGTCTTCCTTGATCCGCATCGCGAAATAGGCACCCATGCGATTGACCAGGTTGTTGGTCACCCGGGTTGCGATGATTTCGCGCTTGAGCTTGTGCTCCGGCATCAGGTCGGAAAACTCTTCTCGCAACGGCTTGGGGAAATAGTCCTCCAGCTCGCGCGAAAGGTAGGGATCCTCGGGCACTTCCGACGCCACCAGATCCTGGTAAAGCGTGATCTTGCTGAATGAGAACAGCACGGCAAGCTCCGGACGCATGAGTCCGAGTCCACGCGCAACGCGGTCGCGCAGCTGTTCTTCGTCCGGGAGGTCTTCCAGGTCGCGGTCGATGAAACCCTGGTGCTCGAGCATTGTGATGAAATGCGCCTCGGCCCCCAGCCGGGTGGAGGTGAGCGATTCCATCATGCTCAGCGCCTGGGTCTGCAGGTAGTTGCTGCGCAGCACCAGGTGCTCGACCTCGTCGGTCATTTCGCCAAGCAGACGATTGCGATGGGGCCGATCGATACGCCCGGAAACCACGGCCTGATCGAGCAGGATCTTGATGTTGACCTCATGGTCTGAGCAGTCGACCCCGGCCGAGTTGTCGATGAAATCGGTGTTGATCCGACCACCCTTCATCGCGTATTCGATCCGACCCTTCTGGGTCAGGCCGAGATTGCCGCCCTCGCCTACGACGCGGCACTGCAATTCTCGTCCGTCGACCCGCACCGGATTGTTGGCCAGGTCGCCGACGTCAGAATGGGTCTCGCCGGAGGATTTTACGTAAGTGCCGATACCCCCGTTCCAGAGCAGGTCGTACTCGGCCCGGAGAATGGCCCTGATCAGCGCCTGCGGCGACAGCTCCAGTTCTTCCGTGCCCAGCCATTCGCGTACATTCTGCGGAATCACGATGGACTTGGACTGGCGCGAAAACACGCCGCCGCCCTCGGAAATGAGGCGCTTGTCGTAATCCGACCAACTCGATCGACCAAGTGCGAACAAGCGCTGGCGCTCGGCAAAACCGGCCTCGGGATTCGGCTCCGGGTCGATGAAGATGTGCATATGGTTGAACGCGGCCTTCAGGCGAATATGCCGCGACAGAAGCATGCCGTTGCCGAACACGTCGCCGGACATGTCGCCTATTCCGACCACGTCGAACGGCTCACTCTGGGTATCCAGCCCCAGTTCGCGGAAGTGCCGCTTGACCGATTCCCAGGCGCCCTTGGCGGTAATACCCATCTTCTTGTGGTCATAACCGTTCGAGCCGCCGGAAGCGAAAGCGTCGCCGAGCCAGAAACCGTGCTCGACCGAGATCGCGTTGGCGATGTCGGAAAAGGTCGCCGTTCCCTTATCCGCCGCGACCACGAGGTAGGGATCGTCGTCGTCGTGCCGGACGACCTCTTTCGGGATTCGAATCGAGTCGCCGTCGAGGTTGTCGGTGATGTCGAGAAGCCCGTTGATGAACGAACGATAGCAATAGACGACCTCGGCCATGATTTCATCGCGGTCCTCGGTCTCGGGCAGGCTCTTGACGAAGAAACCACCTTTGGCGCCGACCGGCACGATCATGGTGTTCTTGACCGTCTGGGCCTTCATCAGCCCCAGCACCTCGGTACGGAAATCCTCCCGCCGATCCGACCAGCGCAGACCACCACGGGCGACTTTGCCGCCCCTGAGATGAACGCCCTCGACGCGCGGCGAATAGACCCAGACCTCGCGGAAAGGCCGCGGCTTGGGCAGATCCGGCAACGCCCTTGAATCGAACTTGAAGCTCATGTACTCGTGATGCTGGCCGCGCGCATCGCGCTGAAAGAAGCTGGTTCTCAGCATCGCTCGTATGGTGTCGCTGAAGGCCCTGAGAATCCGATCCTGATCGGCGCTGGCCACCGAGTCCAGAATGCGCAGCAAGGCTCTTCGCACCGCAGTCGCGTCGTCGTCGCGGCCCTCGGTCTCGCGCGCCAGATAGACATCCTCGAGAAAATCGTGCAGCACGGCATCGTCGATGCCTTCGGCAAGTTCCAGACACTGGTGTCGCAGGTGCTTGCGCGCCGCGACGCGTCGCGCGCGCTTCTCTGCGCTGCGCTCCGGGTCGAAGCGCGCTTCGAAATACTCGACCAGCAAGCGCGCCGCCAGCGGCCAGGCCGCCAGGGTCTGCTCCATGTAATTCTGCGAGAAAGGCGATCCGGTCTGCTGCAAAAACTTGGCGCAGGCGCGCAGCATGCAGGCCTGGCGCCAATCCAGCTTGGCCAGCAGGATCAAACGATTGAAGCCGTCGTTTTCGTTGTGGCCGCGCCAGGTCTGCTCGAAGGCTTCCTGAAAATGGCTGCGAATCAGGTCCAGATTGAGCGCGTCGGAGACCGGCGGCTGCATGTCGAAATCCTGGATCCAGATACAATTGCCGTCGGAAAGCTTCAGCTCGTAGGGGCGCTCGGAGACGATGCGCATGCCTAGATTCTCGAGCATGGGGAGCACGTCGGACAGCGGAATCGGGTCGTTGTACTTGAACAGTTTGAAGCGAAGAATGCCCTGCACACGGCGTTTGGGCTTGTACAGGCTCATCTGCAGGTCTTCGACGTTGCGCAGGCTGGCCGCGGTCAGCACGTCGAAGCTCGCCACGTGCGGCGCCACATCGCCCTGGTAGCTCAGGGGGAATGCATTACCGAATCGCCTGAGCAGTTCCAGCCCCTTTTCTTCCCCACACTTGCGAATCAGTATTTCGCCGAGTTCGTCGTCCCAGCTCCGGATCGCTTCCTTGATGCGCGACTCGATGTCGGCGACGTTGAAGTCCACCTCTCGATCGGCGCGCGGACGAATGATGAGATGCATGCGCGCCAGCTTGGACTCGCCGACCTGCACCGAAAAATCAAGCCGTTCACCCTTGAGCGCCCGCTTGAGGATCGCCTGCACCTTCTGCCGGTTCTCGGTGTTGAAGCGGTCCCTGGGAATGAACACCATGCACGAGTAGAACCGACCGAAGCGCTCGCGGCGAATGAACAGACGGGTCTGGGCGCGCTCTTGCAGATCGAGAATGCCGACGCTGAGTTCCAGCAGGTCATCTATCCCGGCCTGGAAAAGTTCGTCACGCGGCAACGTCTCGAGAATGTGCATCAATGCCTTGCCGGCGTGCGATCCGGGCCGCAGACCGGATTGAGCGAGCACGCGTTCGACCTTGATCCTCACCAGCGGCGTGTCGTTGCAGCGGCGAATGTAGGCCCCGGATGTGAAAAGTCCGATGATGCGCTTCTCCCCGCTCACCCGACCTGAATCGTCGAACCGGAGAACCGAGATGTAATCCATGTAGCCGTCGCGGTGCACGGTCGCCCGACCATTCGTCTTGGTGATGATGATTGGATGGATTTCGCCGCTGATGCCACGCGAGTCGCCCGAAAGATCGCTTATGAGTCGCGACGGCGATTTGCGATGACTGTCTCGCATCAAGCCGAGGCCGCTCTGATCGACGGGCGCCAGAACGCGCCCCTGTTCGCTCTCGGAAATCAGATATTCGCGGTAGCCGAGAAAGGTGAAATGGTCGTCGGCCAACCATTTGAAGAACTCGCGCGCCTCGGCCAGTTCGTCGGCATCGAGTCCGGACTTGCTCTCGGCCAGTTCGTCGGCAATTTCCAGCGCCTTGCGTGTCATCTGGCTCCAGTCGCTGACCGCAACGCGCACGTCGGCCAGCGCCGAGCGAATCCGGCGCTCGATTCGCGCCAGCGCATCCGGCGACGTCTGGCGGTCGATGCGAATATGAATCAGCGATTCTGCCGCTGCCTTCTCGGCATCGTCATCTCCCGCCATTTCGAGGAAATGTCCGCCCTGGTCGCGCTTGAGACGAACCACCGGATGAATGATGAGATGCACACCGATATCCAGACGCGACAACGCGAGAACGACCGAATCGACCAGAAAAGGCATATCGTCGTTGACCATCTCGACGACGGTATGGCTCGACGACCAGCCGTTGGCCTGCACGGTCGGGTTGTACACCCTTATCAAAAGTTGACCTGGGCGACGCTGCCGAAGGAATTCGAAAAACCCGGAAATCATCCGCGCCTGCTGGACCGCAGAATCCTCGTCGTCCTCGATCGCCGGATAATGGCGAAGGAATTGGCGCGCGAATGCCTTTTCCGGTTCGGGCGTGCGGGGCCCGAACCCTTCGAGCACCTCGTCTATCCTTTTCTTGTTGTTCATACAACTACCCCGAGCAGTCGCTTGTTGCTTCCGGCTGCACCGTGCGCCTGGCGCCCGGGCTCGCCGGACCATTCATTAGCGCAGTCCCGTTTCCAGTCGACCGATCACCAGCCGCTGGATTTCGCTGGTCCCTTCGTAAATCTCCGTGATTTTCGCATCTCTGAAATACCGCTCCACAGGCATTTCCTTGCTGTAGCCCATGCCGCCGTGAATCTGGACGGCCTGATGCGTAATCCACATCGCGGACTCGGAAGCCACCAGCTTGGCCATGGAGCCGTCGACGGTGAAGCGCGCGCCGCTGGCCTGCGCCTGCTGCTTGACCCAGGCTGCTCTCAGCGTGAGCAGACGCGCCGCTTCGAGCCGCGATTTCATGTCCGCAATCTTGGCCTGAATCATCTGGAAGCTGCCGATCTCCCGACCGAATGCCTTGCGTTCACGTGCATACGCGACGCTGGCCTCGTAGGCCGCATGGGCAATTCCGACGGCCTGCGCGGCGATGCCTATACGCCCGGCGTCAAGCACCCCCATCGCGATCCTGAAGCCCTCGCCTTCGGCCCCGAGGAGGCAGTCGGCCGGGCACTTGTAGTCGTCGAGTTCGATTTCGCAGGTGGCCGAGGCGCGAATGCCGAGCTTGGGCTCGGTTTTTCCGCGGCTGAAGCCTTCGCCTTCGGTATCAATGATGAATGCCGAAACACCTTTGGCGCCGGCGTCCGGATCGGTCATCGCGAACAGTACGATGTAGCGCGCATAAGGCCCGGAAGTAATCCAGGACTTGCGGGCGTTGATGACGTAGTGACTGCCGTCGGCGGACTTGACGGCGCGCGACTTCATGTTGGACGCATCGGACCCGGACTGCGGCTCGGTCAGCGCGTAGGCGCCAATTTCCGCCCCGCTGGCAATGGCCCGGACGTACTTTTCCTTCTGCTCTTCGGTGCCATGCTTGAGGATTCCGTTGCAGAACAGCGAATTGTTGACGCTCATGATCGTACCGTGGGCGGCATCGGCGGCGCATATCTCGATCATTGCCAGAACGTAGCCGATGGTGTCCAGGCCTGCGCCGCCATAGGCTTCGGGCACTTCGATGCCCATCAGACCCAGTTCGCCCATGGCCCGGATGTTTTCCAGCGGAAATTCACCGGACTGGTCGAACGCCGCCGCGACCGGTGCGATTCGCTCGCGGGCAAAATCGCGTGCGGCCGACTGAATCATCTGCTGCTCTTCGGTCAAATTGAAATTCATGAACAAACGTTTCCTCAAAAAGGTTTGAAAAACGGCCACCCCACGCGGGTCGGACCGCGTCCCGACGGTGACAAAGGCGCAAAAATCAATAAAGGATCAGTATATCACCCAGGCGCGAATTTTCATTTGGCCGACACCGGAAGAACGGCCATTTCAACAGTTTGTGAACCGGTTCTCTTGACACGCGCCCACAGTACGCTAAACTTGTATTTCCGGACTGGGGTTCCCCCCTTCCCCGATCCGGATTGTGGCCGAGGTTCCCCCCTTGCCTCGGCCACTTCTTTTATGCCGAGGTGGCGGAATTGGTAGACGCGCTGGCTTCAGGTGCCAGTGTCCATTAGGACGTGGAGGTTCGAGTCCTCTCCTCGGCACCATCTTCAAGCTCGATCAAGCTGCCTCATCGCAAGCAGCGACACGACGGCGACCGGGCAGTAACAATTGCAACAATAGTAATTCCCAAAACATGAAAACCTGCGCGAACAGGCGCGCAGGTTAGAATATGGTTGCCTGCCGAGGTGGCGGAACTGGTAGACGCGCCAGGTTTAGGTCCTGGTGGGAATTCCCGTGGAGGTTCGAGTCCTCTCCTCGGCACCATCGCAAGATCCTCAAGCCGAAGATACCGGCCGGAACCTGTGGGAGGCTGTAAACGGCAATCGCCGCGCACAGCCGGTGTCTCCTCAGAACGCGTTGATTCCGGTCAGTTCGCGGCCCACCACAAGCTGGTGGATCGTTTCGGTGCCCTCGTAGGTAATGACCGATTCCAGGTTGAGCATGTGTCTGATCGGCACGTACTCAAGCGTGATCCCGGACCCACCCAGAACGTCGCGGCACTCGCGCGCGATATCCAGCGCCATCCGCACGTTGTTCCACTTTGCCAGGCTGACCTGGGTCGGGTGCATCTTGCCGGCGTCCTTCAGTCGGCCAAGGCGCAATGCCATCAACTGGGCCAGCGTGATCCGTCGGCCCATGTCGGCCAGTTTGAGCTGCACTGCCTGATTGGCCGCCAGCGGACGCTTGAACAATTCCCTGTCGGAGGTGTAGTCCAGGGTTTCGGAAAGACACGCGATCGCCGCCCCTATCGGCCCCCAGGTAATGCCGTAGCGGGCTTGGTTCAGGCACGACAGCGGGCCCTTCAGGCCCTTGGCGCCCGGCAGGCGGTTGGCATCGGGCACCCGAACGTTGTCGAAGTAGAGTTCGGAGGTCACCGACGCTCTGAGCGACATCTTGGCCTTGATGTCGCGCGCCTCGAAACCCTTCGAGTCCGTTTCGACGATGAACCCCTGGATGCCGTCGTCGGTTCTCGCCCACACGATCGCGATCTTCGCGATCGTGCCGTTGGTGATCCACATCTTGGCGCCGTTGAGAATCCAGTCGTTGCCGTCGCGCCTGGCGTGAGTCTTCATGTTGGCCGGGTCCGACCCGCCGTGCGGCTCGGTCAGGCCGAAACAACCGATGATCTCGCCAGCAGCCATCCCGGGAAGCCAGGCCTCGCGCTGCGCTTCCGAGCCGAAGGCGTGAATCGGGTACATGCACAGCGAAGACTGCACCGAGACGAAGCTCCGGAGGCCGGAATCGGCACGCTCGAGTTCCTGACAGATCAGGCCGTAGCTGACCGAATTCAGGCCTGCGCAACCATAGCCTTCGAGGCTGGAGCCCAGCAAGCCGAGATCCGCGATTTCCGGAATGAGTTGTTCGGGAAAACGGCCGGCGTCGAAGCACTCGGGGATGAGCGGCAACGCGCGTTCGTCGACAAAGCGCGCAACCGAATCCCGAATCATGCGCTCTTCGTCGCTGAGCTCGTCGGAAATGTTGTAAAGATCAAGCGGATCGAGTTTTGACATGGAATCGTGAGTCTCGAATGTGAAATGAATAGTGCGCGCAGAGTAACCCGCAGGCGTCCGCGCGACGCCAGAGCATCTCGATGCCTGCACGCCACCTGACGGGACGCGCATTGCGGATGCCGTTCCGGTTGCGCAGGATTGTACCAGCGCGGGCTCATCGCACGCCCAAGGATCGCTATAATACCGGGCTGGATTTACCTGGATCGTATATTTATGCGTCATACATGGATTGTGGCCGTAATGATCGCCCTGACGCCGCTCGCTTCGTCGGCTCAAGGGGATCCCGAGCGCGGCAAGGTCATTGCCTACACCTGCACCGGGTGTCACGGCATTCCGTTCTACAAGAACGTCTACCCGACCTACAGCGTGCCGAAGCTGGGCGGCCAGAACCAGGAATACCTGGTCTCGGCGCTCAAGGCCTATCGGGAGGGCACGCGCCGTCACGCCACCATGCAGGCCCAGGCCGCGACGCTTTCCGATCAGGATATTCTCGACGTGAGCGCCTATTTCGTCAGCATCGGGGAGAACAAGTCATGAATCGCCTTGCGCCTTCACTTTTCATTGCATTGACGATCATCATTTCGTCGCTCAGCAGCCTTGCGCATGCTGCCGGCGGCGACCACCGCCGCGGTCTGGAAAAGTCCCAGGTCTGCCAGTCGTGCCACGGACGAACCGGCAACGAAAGCCTGCAGCCCAGTTATCCCAAGCTGGCCGGCCAGCACGAGGACTATCTGGTGCATGCGCTCAAGAGCTACCGCGACGGCAGCCGACAGAACGCGGTAATGGCCGGATTCGCCGAGAATCTGGGCGACCAGGACATCGCCGATCTTGCCGCCTGGTATTCGCGCCAGGAAGGATTGCAGGACCTGGACGTCGAATGATGTCTAGCGGGCCGCGCGGCCTTGCCGTGCGGTTCCCCCCGCACGTTGGCCTCGCAATGCTTTATTCGTAATAAGGATTCTTGCCCGTATCGTGATCCGTACCGTCGGTGACGTTGCGGATTTCCGGCACCAGCTCTCGCAACTGCGTCTCGATGCCCTGGCGCAGCGTCACGTCGACCATACCGCAACCGTGACAGCCGCCACCGAAGCGGAGAATGACGTCATTCTCTTCGGTCACGTCAACCAGTGAAACGACGCCGCCGTGCGAGGCGACCATCGGATTGATCCGTGATTCGAGCACCCAGGAGACGCGTTCGTGCATCGAGGCGCCCTCGCCCGGCGCCTGCCCTCTCAAGCCCGGTGCCCTGATGCTCAACTCACCGCCGGTTGCGTCGGTTTCGAAGTCGATCATCGCACCATCCAGCGCGTCCTTGCTGTCCTGCGAGACGAACAGCGTAAAAACCCCGCAATCCACGGCTTGGTCGTCGGCCTGATCGTCGCCGGGCGGACAGAAGTTCAGGCTTACGTCAGCGGCTGGCGTCCCAGCCTGGCGGGTGGCCAGGCGAAGCTGGGTGCCTTCCGGCTGATCTTCGAGGAGTTTTGCGAAATAGTCGCGTGCAGTCGGCGTTACTGTGAGCATGCCCATTACCATCGGTGGAATCAGTCAGGAAAGTATATCGCACTGAATCGGTCCTGTTTCAACCGCCGCCGGCAAAACAGACATGGAGAATGGGCTGTTGATTCCCGATCATCGGACCTATCGGCGCGATGACTGGCCGGCCCACCTTGAATCGGCCGGCCTCAGTCGCTGCCGGTCTCAAGGCGCGCCAGCAGCCACGGCAGCGAATGATCCAGGCGCCAGTCCATGCCGCTGTGATTGCCGTCGAATTCATCATGGTGATGCTCGACCCCGGCCGCCGACAAGCGGGCGGAAAATTCGCGGGTACCGTAGTGAATGAAGTACTGGTCCCTGTTACCGGCGTCCACCCATAGCCCGCGAAGCTGCTGCAATGCTTCGAGCTCATCGCGTCCGTAATTGACCGGATCGAATTCAAGCCAACGCTGCCATACCGTCTGCTCCAGCCGAGCGGTCAAGGGATCGAACGGCAGCTCGAGATTGAGGGGTCTGCCTGGCGCCGGTGAGTAACTGGCCGCCAGGCAAAGCACCATCAACGCGTGAAATGCACGCCCCGACGGTCTGCGGGTACGCCAGAACGACGACACGAAAGCCTCGCAGTCTCCGCCCCAGACAGCCAACTCGTCACAGCAACCGACGAAATCACGCTGATAGACCCGATCGAAACCACAGTCGCCGGCATGACTGACGACGCCGCCGAAGATACCGGGAAACCGAGTCGCCAGGTGCAGGGCGCCGAACCCGCCCGAAGACTTGCCGAATGCGCCCCGCGCTTCCGGGCGCGCAATCGTTCGATAGCGACGATCGACTGCCGGGATCAGTTCCTCCACGATATGGCTGGCATAGTGCCCCAGCGCCGGCGAATCGACGAACTGGTTGCCTCCCAGCGAGGTATAGCTGTCGGGCATGACGACAAGCACCGGCGGCATCGCTCCCGATGCGATCAGCCGGTCAAGACGCGCAGGCAGATTCTCGCCGTGATTGCGCCAGGCGACCTGGGCCTGGCCGGAACTGGTGTATGCCGGCAGGCTCCAGAGCACCGGATACCGGCGCCCGGTTTCACGAGCGTAGCCTGATGGCAAGTACACCAGTACGTCACGACGGGTTGGGTCGCCAAGCGGATTGGCGTGGCTCAGCAGGGGTGAATCAAAGCTGAAAGACTCGACGGCACCGCAGCTCTGGGGCCGCGGCGGACGCAGGCCGTTTGCACTTCGCAAACCGCTCATGCCTGCTTGAGGGGAACGACCTTGCGCTCGTTCGGCGGCATCCGGCCGATCTCCGGCACCAGTTGCGTCAGAATTTCGCGAAGCTGATCCGAGTCGTAGCGTTGCACGGCACGCTCTGCTCGCTGGATGGTCGCATCCAGGTCCTCGATAACTTCAATGCCGTTGCGCGCCAGCAGAATCTTCTGGTGCCCTGTGCTGGCGTAGGATTCGTGCGCGTGGAACAGTTCCTCGAAAAGCTTTTCACCCGGCCGCAGTCCGGTATAGACAATATCAATGTCCCTGCCGGGTTCCTTGCCAGCCAGACGAATCAGCTGTTCAGCCAGGTAGCTGATGCGGACAGGCTGGCCCATGTCGAGCACGAACACTTCACCGCCCTCGCCCAGCACGGCTGCCTGCAGAATGAGCTGGCCAGCCTCGGAAATCGTCATGAAGTAGCGGGAAATTTCGGGATGGGTCACCGTCACCGGCCCGCCCTTGCGAATCTGCTCGTTGAAAAGCGGAACCACGGAGCCCGTGGAATTGAGGACGTTTCCGAAGCGGACGGTAATGAAACGTGTATCGGTGCGCGTATTGACCTGCTGACAGTAGAGTTCGGCGATACGTTTGGTCGCCCCCATCACGTTGCATGGGTTGACCGCCTTGTCGGTGGAAATGAGCACGAAGGTGCTTACGGCGTGTCGCGCCGCCGCTTCCGCCATGCGCATGGTCCCGACGACATTGTTTCGGAATGCCTCGCGAACCTGGTTCTGGAGCATCGGCAGGTGCTTGTAGGCTGCCGCATGAAAAATCACGTCCGGCCGATGGCGGGCGACCACGGTTTCCACGGTCGCGGAGTCGCAGATGTCTCCGAGCACCGAATCCATCACCAGGTCGTGGAACTCGCCTCGCAGATCGTAATCGATCCGGTAAAGGTTGTACTCCGAACTGTCGAGCACCACCAGACCGGCCGGATCCAGACGCGCAATCTGCCGGCACAGTTCGGCTCCGATGGAACCACCGCCGCCGGTCACCAGCACCCGCTTTCCAGTCAACCCCGAGCGGATTGCATTCCAGTCCAGAGAAACCGGATCCCGACCCAGCAAATCGTCGATGGCGACCGGCTTGAGATCCTCGAACCGAGTGATGCTTGCGCCGAGTTCTTTCAGCGTAGGCAGGGTCTTGAATTCCACCCCGGATTCTTCACACAGCGCGACCACCCGTTGCATCTGACTGTTGGTCGCCGACGGAATCGCGATTACTGCAAGATCGATCGCGGCCTCGCGCGCGATTCGCGGAAGCTTCTGGACGCTTCCAAGTACCGGCACCCCGCCAATCTCGGTACCCTTGAGTCCCGCGCTGTCATCCAGAAAACCGACCAGTTCGAAACCGCCGCGGCGTCTCAGTTCGGGCAATAACAATCGCCCGGAACGTCCGGCCCCGATAATCAGGGTGCGCTGACTGGCCCGTCGCCAGCGCACCTCGGTACGCATATCCTTGAACGTTCGAAAAGCCAGTCGTGGCAGACCCAGCGAAATCAACAGGATGACCGGATAAAGCCAGAGCATCGGGGCTACCGTCTCGACCCCGTATTCCATGATCAGCAGCACTGCGCCGACGGCGACCGAACCCAGCAGGGATGCACGCAACAGATTGCCCAGATCCGGAAGACTGGCAAACCGCCATAGCCCCCGGTATAGCCCGATGCGCCAGTAGACAAACCCCTGAATAGCCAGCAATAGCAGACCTTCGATTGCCAGGCCCAGCGGAGCCGGCCACGGCACGTCAAACATCGCATTGGCACACCAGCGCGCACCAAGCCAGGCCAGGCCAGCCACAGCAAGGTCGTGGTTGACGACCAGCAATCGCATGTTTCGGTAACGAGGTTGCCGTCCGAGCACCCGCAGGTTCATGTCGTCACGCGCTCCTTTGCAACAACGAAATGAACAACGTACCAGACTCCCAGAAGGACGGCTGCCAGTACCGCGGCCACGATCATGTCGATCTGCGGTTTCCATAGAACAACTGCGGTCGCCGGCACGACCAGCAAGCCGTTCATCAAAATCCAGGCAAGGAGAACCTTGCGGTGACTCCACCCGACGCGGATCAGATACTGATAAGCGTGGTCCGCGTGAGGAGTATACCACCGCTCCCGGCGAGCCAGCCGCCAGCAAAGCGTAGCGGTGGCATCTGTCACGAACGGGGAAACAATGATGAACGCCGACCAGATCGACACGCTGTCGGTGCTGGCGCCGACCAGAGCCAGGCAACCCACGCACCAGCCCAGCAGGAGCGAACCGGAGTCTCCCAGGAAAATACTGGCGCGAGGCCAGTTCCAGAACAAGAACCCCAGCGCAGCACCGGCGGACACGGCAGCCAGCCAGGTCGCCTCCGGTTGGCCGCCAAGACTGAATGCAACGGCAAAGAGAACCAAACTCAATGCCGCCTGGGACGAGGCCAGACCGTCCGACCCATCCATGAAGTTGAACAGGTTCATCAGCCAGACGATCGCGATCACGGCCATGGATGACCACAGCCATGCCGCCGACACCGCGATGCCCGCCACCCGAATCGACTCCACCGGCCCGAGCAAGGCAACGGCTCCGAGTGCAGCCATAGTCTGCACGCCCAGACGCCACCGGATGGCCAGTGGTGCATGATCGTCCCTCCACCCGAGAAGAGAAATAATTACAGAACCGGCCACAAAAGGGCCGAGAATCAGGTTGTACGGACTAAACAACAAGCTCGTCAGGACAATCGAGATGCCGATGGCCAGCCCACCGCCACGCGCAATCGGGACACTGTGGCTTCGCCTTGCGCCGGGCTGGTCGACAAGTCCGTGCCTCAACGAGTAAGCCCGCATGAGCGGCGTAAGCAGGCCCGCTGCCGCGAGCGCGAGCAACGCCGCTTGCCAGGCGGCCAGAGTCGTTTGAATGCTCTCCATCATTCGCCGAGCACGCCGATAACCGGCCGCGTCGTCTCCCATTCCCGGCAACTCGGGCATTGCCAGTGCCAGGTTTGTCCGCTGAAACCGCACTGCCTGCAACGAAAGCGTGGTTGGTCGGCCAGAAGGCGATGCATCAGATTTCGAAGCAGCGACGGATCGATTTCGTCGCTGCGGTGCCCGTGCCTGTGCATCAGCTCGAGCAACTGGTAAAGGCCGCGAGCAGTGGGCCTTTCCTGCAATTGTCCGAGCAGGAAATGGATTGCGCTGGAGGGATCGCTTTCGGCCCGAATTGCGGCAAATGCAAGCACAGGCGCGAGCGTTGATCCACGCGTAACGAGACTTTCCAGCCAGTCCAGCAACAGCGGCTCGCTCCCCATCTTCGAAAAGCAACGCGAAAGACTTTCGACGACCAGGACCGTGATGTCCGGATCCAGTTCGCAGGCCGCCTGATATTTTTGCGCGGCAGCAGCCCATTGCTGCTCCTCGACGTCCAGATCCGCCTCCGCCAGATAAGCCCGTGTGCACTCGGCGTGATGGCTGCGCGCTGTTGCTAGATGCCGGCGCGCATTGCCGGCATCTCCCGCCTGTGCTGATTCGATGGCAAGCTCGCAATGAAATTGCGCGATCACCGCAGAAGCATCATGGTCACAGACCTGCTGCAGCTTGCGCGCTTGAACAATCGCATTCTTCCAGTCTTTTTCCTGCTGATAGATTGAAAGAAGGTTACGGATGGCGACCTCGGAATATCGACCATCGTCGGTGAGCTCGCTGAAAAGTTTCTCCGCACGATCCAGCAAGCCGGCACGCATGTAGTCTTCGCCCAGTTCCAATAAAGCCTGCGTTCGGTGCTGTTCGCTCAGGCTCGAGCGGCTGATGATATGTCGATGGAACCGGATCGCCTTGTCGACTTCCCCTCGCCGACGGAAAAGATTGCCAAGCGCCAGGTGTGTTTCTGCAGTCTCGGTATTGATCTCGGCAAGTTTCAGGAATACTTCAATCGCCTTGTCCGGCTGCTCGTTGAGCAGATAGTTCAGACCTCTGAAGTAATTCGAAGAGATGGCGTGATGGTGCCGCTGCTCACCACGCTTGTAATACCTCGATGCAGCCCACCAACCCGACAAGGCGGACACTGGCAATAGTCCCAGCAACAGCAGCCAGAACGGCTCAGACATCGGTCAGGCTCTGGCTCGCCTCCGGAGTTCTTTCGGTCTTGCGCCGACCCGCCGGGCGACGAAACATCATCAGGACGACGGCGAGACCGAACCCCAGCGCCAGGCCGACGCCAGCCGACAAAGCGATCGCTGCGCCCAGGGATGCCGTCCATTCGATGAAAACGAGCTTGAGGGTTACCGGATCAGGATTCAAAGCGCCCAGAACGATTCCGAACAGCGCGCCCGCCAGAATTGCCAGACCAAGCAGCCAACGCCACATTGGAATCAGTCTCCCAAGGCCTGGTTCACGCGCTCGCGCAGTTCCTTTCCGGGTTTGAAATGGGGTACGTGCTTGCCGGGAAGCGCGACCGAATCGCCGGTCTTGGGGTTGCGACCAATTCGAGGCGGCCGAAAGTGCAGGCAGAAGCTGCCAAAGCCACGAATCTCTATACGATCGCCATTTGCAAGTGCGCCACTCATCTGTTCGATAATGGACCGGACCGCCAGATCAACATCGGTCTGACTGAGATGCTGTTGTTGGCCGGCCAGCTTTTCTATCAGCTCGGACTTGGTCATGCCGTCACTCCGTGACTGTGCGGCGGACCCGGGGTCCGCCGCGTGAATCACCACTGCTGGATCAGTCCTTGCCAAGCTGCTCACGCAGCAGTTCGCCGAGCTTGGTGCCACCGGACTTGGGCTGCTGATATTGATCAACCGCATCGGCGAGCTCGTCGTCGTCCTTGGCCCGGATCGAAAGCGTCAGGTTCCGCGTCTTGCGATCCAGTGCAACGAACTTGGCTTCGACTTCGTCACCGACGCTGTACATCTTGGTTGCGTCGTCGACACGTTCCTTGGCCATGTCGTTGGCCTTGAGGTAGCCATCGACGCCGTCGGCCAACTCAACGACCGCACCCTTGGCATCGATTTCCCGCACCTTGCCGGTAACAATCGAACCGCGCGGATGCTCGGCCATGAAGGTCGCGAACGGATCCTGGTCGAGCTGCTTGATGCCCAGCGAAATACGCTCGCGTTCGGGATCGACGGCCAGCACCACGGCCTCGACTTCCTCACCCTTGCGGAAATTGCGAATGGCTTCTTCACCCGGCGTCATCCACGAGATGTCGGACAGGTGAACCAGGCCATCGATATCGCCTTCCAGGCCGATGAAGATGCCGAAGTCGGTGATCGACTTGATCGTGCCCGATACCTTGTCGCCCTTGTTGTGCAGAGCAGCGAATGCCTCCCAAGGATTCGGACGGACCTGCTTCATGCCCATCGAGATCCGACGACGCTCGCCGTCGACGTCCAGGACCATGACTTCGACTTCCTCGCCGATGTGCACGACCTTGTTCGGGTTGACGTTCTTGTTGGTCCAGTCCATCTCGGATACGTGGACAAGACCCTCGACGCCATCCTCGATCTCGACAAAGCAGCCGTAGTCGGTGATGTTGGTCACCCGGCCGAACAGGCGCGAGCCCGGCGGATAGCGGCGATCGATGTTGTCCCACGGATCTTCGCCAAGCTGCTTGAGACCCAGCGAAACGCGCATGCGTTCGCGGTCGAAGCGGAGCACGCGAACTTCCAGCTCGTCACCCACTTCCACGACTTCCGATGGATGGCGAACGCGCTTCCAGGCCATGTCGGTGATGTGCAGCAGGCCGTCGATGCCGCCCAGGTCGAGGAATGCACCGTAGTCGGTGAGGTTCTTGACCACGCCCTTCACCACTGCACCTTCTTCGAGGCGATCGATCAGATCTTCACGCTCGGCGGCGAATTCGTGTTCGACGACCGCGCGACGCGAGACCACCAGGTTGTTGCGGCGACGGTCAAGCTTGATGATCTTGAACTCGAGATCCTTGCCTTCGAGATAGCTCGGATCGCGCACCGGACGCACGTCGACCAGCGAGCCCGGCAGGAATGCCCGGATGCCGTCGATGCTGACGGTGAAACCACCCTTGACCTTGCCGGAAATCTGGCCAATTACATTTTCCTCGGCCTCGCTTGCGGTTTCCAGCTTGTCCCAGATTCGGGCGCGCTTGGCCTTTTCGCGAGAAAGGCGGGTTTCTCCAAAGCCGTCCTCGACCGCTTCGAGAGAGACTTCGACCTCGTCGCCGACTTCCACTTCGAGCTCGCCGTCATCGCTCTGGAACTGGTGGATGGGCACAATGCCCTCCGACTTCAGTCCGGCATTGACGACGACGACGTCTTCGCGAATCTCGACGACTCGACCGGTGACGATCGCACCCGGACGAAGCTTGGATTCATCCAGGGTCTGTTCGAACAGTTCGGCAAAGGATTCGGTCATTGAACGGCTTGGTTCCTGCAATTCTGGGGCAGCTGCTGTACTCAAGATTGGTGTCCTGTGGGATCTTGTCATCTGCATCCGCAAGGCGGACGCTCGTTAATGAAAACACACCGTCAGGCCTTTTGAACGGGCCTCGCGGTGCACGGCTTAACACTACTGATTTTCTTCTTTCTCGATCTGGCCTTCGAACCGCTCCCGGGCAAGCCCGACCACACGTTCGATGACCTGATCCAGCGACAGGCAGGTCGAATCGACCACTACCGCATCGGGGGCTGGCACGGTTGGCGCCACCGATCGTTCACGGTCGCGTCGGTCGCGGGCCTGCATATCCCGAAAAAGACGCGAAAGAATAACACTTTCTCCTTTTTCCTTCAACTGCTTATAGCGTCTTTTCGCACGTTCTTCCACGCTGGCCTCGAGAAAAACCTTCAATTCGGCGTCGGGAAACACGATCGTTCCCATGTCGCGGCCGTCGGCCACCAGCCCCGGCGCGGCCCGATAGGCTCGCTGCAGCGCGAGCAACGCCGATCTCACGGCTGGAATCGCCGCGACTCGGGAGGCCATCACGCTGACGTCTTCTGTACGCAACGAATCTCCGACTTCGCGATCTCCCAGGAAAACGCGGATGCCGTCACTGCCGGCCTGGAAGCTCAGACCCACACTGCGCGTCAGTTCGACCAGGGCCTGCTCGTCATCCACGGCAACGCCGCGCTCGAGGGCGGCCAGCGCCACCGACCGGTATACCGCGCCGGAGTCGAGCGCATTCCAGCCCAGGCGTCGGGCCACAGCCGCCGATACCGCACCCTTGCCGGCGCCCGACGGACCGTCTATCGTCAGCACCGGCGGCCCGGATTCGTTCTTCGTCAGCACCACTGCAGTCGCGCTCCCAACGACTCGAGATTCTGAACGAAGGCCGGATAACTTGTGCGAATCCACTCTGCACCGTCGATTTCCACCGGCCCGTCGGCCACCATCGCCAGCACCGCCAGGCTCATTGCAATCCGGTGGTCGCCTTCGGATTCGACCCGGCCGCCGGCAACACGCCCGCCGCGAACCGTCGCGCCGTCAGGCCGCTCTTCCACATCTACACCGAGCCGCCTGAGTTGGCGGCTCATCACGGCCAGGCGATCGGACTCCTTGACCCGCAATTCTTCGGCGCCGGCGATCACGGTTTCGCCCTGCCCGGTCGCGGCCATGGCCATGACCAACGGAAACTCGTCGATCGCAAGCGGCACCCATTCGGCGGGAATACGGGCACCGACCAGGCGTGCCGGGGTTGACACTTCCAGCATCGCGACGGGTTCGGCACCCGCCTCGGCATTCTCGATCGGATGTATACGGACTGCCCCGTCAGCCATCTTTTCGACAATACGCAGAAAGCCGTCACGCGTCGGGTTTACACCCACCGGTCCAATGCTGATGCGCGATTTCGGCACCATGACGGCCGCGGCGATCAGGAATGCGGCCGACGACAGATCACCCGGGACCGTGATGCGGGCCGCTTTCAGGCGCGCAGGCCCGCGCAACCGGGCTTCGCCGTCCTGACGATCGATGGCCACCCCGAAGGCCGGCAGAAGACGCTCGGTATGATCACGCGACACGCCCGGTTCGGCGATCCGGGTCTCGCCGGCGGCGTTGAGCCCGGCCAGCAGGATGGCCGACTTGACCTGGGCGCTTGCCACCTTGAGTTCACACGCCAACGGCTTCAGTTGCCGGGGTTCGAGAACCAGCGGCGCGTACCCTCCCCGGCTTTCGATGCGCGCACCCATGGCACCCAGAGGCTCTATGATCCGCTGCATCGGGCGACGCGAAAGCGAAGCGTCGCCGATCACTTCTACCCGCGCGCCGAACAGATCCGGATGCCCACACAGCGCGCCTGTCAGCAAACGCATGCCGGTACCGGAGTTGCCCATGTCCAACGGCTTCGACGGCGCACTGAGCCGGCCGCCCTCGATCCGCACCCGACCGCCTTCGCGGGCCACGCGGGCACCCAGCCCCGACATTGCAGCCAGTGTCGCCAGCGTATCCTCGGCTTCCAGGAATCCCTCGACGCGCGTCACACCTTCGGCCAGGCCGCCGAAGATTGCCGCACGGTGCGATACGGACTTGTCGCCGGGCGGTGTTACCCGACCGGCAAGCGGCGACGCAGCTGGATGAACGATCAGCTTCACGAATTCAGCATCCAAGTATCTCGGCCAGCGATTTCAGCAAACGCCGGTTCTGCGACTCGGTGCCGACCGTGATCCGGAGATGGTTTGCCAGCCCGTAATTTCCGACCGGCCTTACGATTATCCCTTTACGCAGCAGTTCCTCGTTCAGATCGGCGCCGGCGCGATCAAAACGGGCCAGGACGAAGTTGGCCGCCGACGGAATCACGTCCGCACCGAGATCGCACAACCCCTGCCGAAGCTGCATAAGCCCGGCGCTGTTCATCTCGCGTGAGCGGGCGATGAACGCCTGATCGCCCAGCGCAGCATGGGCCGCCACCAGGGCAAGGGCGTTGACGTTGAATGCCGGTCGAACGCGATTGAGCAGATCGGCAACCCCGGGGTTGGACAATGCGTAGCCCACCCGCAGTCCGGCCAGGCCATAGGCCTTGGAAAACGTGCGGGTCACGACCAGGTTCGGGAAACGCTCCAGCCACAACGCTGCGTCGCCGAGCTGGTCGGATTCGGCATATTCGGTGTAGGCCTCGTCGACCACGCAGATCACGTGTCCGGGCAGTGAGGCGAGGAAATCCTGGACCCGCTTGCCATCCAGCCAGGTGCCGGTTGGGTTGTTCGGGTTGGCGATCCACACCATGCGGGTAGTCGGACCCACCCGCTCGTACAGCGCCCTCAGATCGTGGCCCAGGGGCATTGCCGGATGATCCTCGGGCAATGCCGGCGCCACGACCGCTTCGGCACCGACCATTTGCGTTGCGATCGGGTAGACGGCGAAGCAATACTGGGAAAACAGCGATTGCAGGCCCGGCTGCAGAAAAACCTGGGCCAGGAATACCAGTACATCGTTGGACCCGTTGCCCAGGGTGATGCAGTCGGTGGATACGCCGTGATGCTCGGCCAGCGCCGATTTCAGATGAAACCCATTGGCGTCGGGATAAAGCCAGACATCGTCGAGCGCCGACCGCACGGCCGCCAGCGCATCCGGGCTGGCGCCGAGCGGATTTTCGTTCGAGGCCAGCTTGATCGAATCGCTGACGCCGTATTCGCGCTCGAGTTCATCGATCGGCTTGCCGGGTGTATAGGGCTTGAGTTCGCGTACGCCGGGAACGGCGAGTTCGGAGTAGTCCAGTACGTCCATCATTGTTTCCGCTTGATCATTCCAGCCGATTAATCGTTTTCGGCTTTCGGTTCTCGTTCCATGAGCACCTTGACGCCCTTGGCCGCGCTCCAGCCGCGGAAAAGAATGCCGTGCACCTGTTCGGAAATCGGCATCTCGACGCCGGCGCGGTCGGCGGCCCGCATCACCTCTTCGGCGGCGTGATAGCCCTCGACCACCTGGCCGATGGTCTGCATGGCCTGGTCGGGCGTTTCACGCCTGCCCAGCGCCAGACCGAACCGGCGATTGCGCGAGGCATCGCCGGTGCAAGTCAGCACCAAATCACCAAGGCCGGCCAGGCCCATCAGCGTGCGGCCTTCCGCGCCCATGGCCTCGCCCAGGCGCATCAGTTCTGCAAGGCCGCGCGTAATCAGTGCCGCGCGAGTATTGTTGCCCAGACCCAGGCCGTCGGCCATGCCACAGGCAATCGCCAGCACATTCTTGACCGCGCCACCCAACTGGGCGCCGATCAGGTCGGCCGTGTAATACGCACGAAAACTGCTGCCATGCAGCAAGGCGGCCCACGCACGACCGAAATCCGGCTCGGAAGCACCGACGGTAACTGCCGTAGGCAGGCCACAGGCCACTTCGCCGGCAAAGGACGGACCGGTTACTGCGGCAAGCGGAACGGCCGGACCGAGGCGCTCTTGCGCACTTTCCGACAACAGTCGGCCAGTGCCGGGTTCGAACCCCTTGGTCGCCCAGGCCAGACCGTGACGGTCGTCGATCCGTTCGGCAATCCGATCGAGCACCGCGGCAAAGGCCGAACTTGGCACCGCCAGCAGAACGCGATCTGCATCGCGCAAAGCAAGGTCCAGATCGGCAGTCGGTTCGATGGACTCGGCCAGCGCGCGACCCGGCAGATAGCGCGAATTTTCCCTCGACTCGAGCATTGCCTCGACGTGCGAGACATCCCGAGCCCACAGCTTCACCTGATGCCCGACCCGCGCCAGCTGCATTGCCAGTGCAGTTCCCCAGGAACCCGCACCCAGAACGGCTATGCGCTGGCCCATCGCCGACACGCGGCTATTGAGCCGAAGATTCGCCGTCGGCGCCGTCGGGCACCGCGCCACTACCCTGCTGCTGCTCGGCAACTCGCTGGGCGAAGATGGCTTCGAAGTTGATCGGCTGCAGCGGCGGGGTAAAGAAGCCACCGGCTGCGATCAGGCTTGCAATCTGCGACCGCGCATACGGGTAAAGCACGTTCGGGCAGTGCACATTGATCACGTAAGGCAACTGCTGCTCGCTGAAGCCCTGCAGCAGGAATACGCCGCCATGGTGCACTTCCGCGATGAATGCCGTGGTATCACCCTGTTTGGCCGTAACGGTCACGGTCAGCACGACTTCGTAGCGACCCTCGCCGTGCTGGTTGACCCGCTGGGAGAGATTCATGTTCATGTCCGGCTGGCCCTCGGACTGATCAAGGCCCAGCGCACCCGGCGCCTCGAATGAGCAGTCTTTCAAGAAGACGTGCTGAAGGGTCATCGAGGGTTGCTGAGTGTCCTGTCCGTTTGCTGCTGCGTCAAGCTGTTCTTCGGCCATGTCAATACCTGTCTTTTCGTGTTCAGTGGTTGATGAAGGAAACGTCGAAGCTTCGGGTGTCTGACACCCGGTCGTCGGCGCACGTCGAGCCAGTGGAACCGGACGCGCCGGAAATCATTCCGGCCGGGTCTCGGCTTCGCTCTTTTCGCCGGCATCCGCCGACTTGGATTCGGACGACTTGTCCGCTCTGGGTTTCTTGCCCTGCTTGCCGCGCTTGCCCCCGGAACTCTTGGGCTTGACCTGCTTGCCTCGGGAGACCGGCTGCTGATCGCTGATCCATTGCGCCAACCCACCCCTGAGCAGGTTGACGTCCTCGAATCCGAGCTTGGTCAGGCGCGTGGCCATCTGCGGCGAGACCTGGCCGTTCTTGCAGTAGATCAGCACCGGCCTTTCCGATTTCTTCAATAACTGGCTGTTTCCGGACTCGATCCGAGAAGGCGGCATGTGCTCGGCGTTGAGAATGTGCCCATTGGCATAGTCGGTACTGTTGGAAACATCGAGAATCAGCGGGTCGCGCCGGTTGATCAGCAGGATGGCCTGCGTCGTGTCGAGCTCTTTCCAGCGCCGCGTCAGGCGTGCGAACTCGGTCGCGATCAGCGCTGCCAGCACCACGGCGAACGCCCCGACCAGGATCGGGTGGTTGGCGATGAACGTGAGCAGCTGTTCCATGGTGCGTATTGGTTCCGGTTGCGGCAAAACGCGCATTATCCCGCATTCCGGCGCTCCCTGCCACACCGTCGCACCCTTGCGTCTTGAACCGAGGATTGGGTATGGGATAATCGGGGTTCGCTTCGAACGGAAGACCCGATGGAACGCCGAACCCCACTCTTGCTGCTGATTCTCGACGGTTGGGGCGTGCGCGAAGCCGCGCCGGACAACGCCATCGCCGCCGCCGACACGCCCAACTGGGACCGGCTCTGGCGCGACTGCCCGCATAGCCTGCTGCAGACGTCAGGCGAAGCGGTCGGCTTGCCGGCCGGGCAGATGGGCAATTCCGAGGTCGGCCACATGAACATCGGCGCCGGCCGAATCGTCTACCAGGAACTGACCCGGATCACGAAGGCCATCGAGGACGGCGAGTTCGATACCAACCCTGCCCTGGTCGAAACCATTGACGCGGCCGGTGACGGCACCGTGCATGTAATGGGGCTGCTGTCCCCCGGAGGCGTGCACAGCCACGAAGATCACTTCCTGGCCACGATCGATCTGGCCGCCCGACGACACCGAGGTCAGGTTGCGGTTCACGCCTTCCTGGACGGTCGGGACACCCCGCCCCGGAGCGCACGCGAATCGCTGGAGCGATTGCAGCAACACGTCGATGATCTCGACAACGTCAGCGTTGCTTCGGTCAGCGGCCGTTACTGGGCCATGGACCGCGACCAGCGGTGGGACCGGATCGAGCGCGCCTGGAACGCCATTGTTCTTGCCCGGGGCGAATTCGCGGCCGGTCGGGCCACCCAAGCCCTGGACGCCGCCTATGCGCGCGACGAAAACGACGAGTTCGTCCAACCCACGGTGATCGCCGGCGGCAAAACAATCGAAGACGGCGACAGCGCCATATTCGTCAACTTCCGCGCCGACCGGGCGCGCCAGCTCAGCCGGGCGCTCGTCGATCCCGGATTCGACCGGTTCGAGGCCCGACGCCCGGAGCTTGCTTCTTTCGCGACGATGACGCAATACGAGTCCGATCTCGACGCTCGAGTGGCTTTTCCTCCGACCCGTATGGAACACCTGTTCGGCGAGGTGCTCGCCACCGCCGGCCTGGCCCAGCTCCGCATCGCCGAGACGGAAAAGTATGCGCACGTCACCTATTTCTTCAACGGCGGTCGCGAACAGGTATTCGACGGCGAGGACCGCAAGCTCATCCCCTCACCTGACGTCGCGACCTACGACCTGCAGCCCGAGATGAGTGCGCCCGCCCTGACCCGTGAACTGGTTGCCGCAATCGGTAGCGGCGGGTGGCCGGTCATCGTCTGCAACGTCGCCAATCCCGACATGGTGGGCCACTCCGGCATCTTCGACGCCGCCGTCGAGGCCGTCGAGGCCGTCGACCAGCTGATGGGAAAGATCGAAAAATCGCTTGCCGCAGCCGGCGGCGAGATGCTGATCACCGCGGATCATGGGAACGTCGAACAGATGTCCGACCCGGAGACCGGGCAACCGCACACCGCGCACACGACCAACCCCGTCCCGCTTGTGTTCGTCGGCCGGCCGGCCCGAATGGAAGCCGAAGGCAGCCTGCGCGACATCGCGCCGACCATGCTCGATCTGTTGGGACTCGAAATCCCCGAAGAAATGACCGGCCGACCGTTGGTTCACATCGACTCCAGCGCCGGGTCGGGCCGGCTCCGGAGTGACGCCGCGACCGAAGATGCAATCGGCTGACGATCCGGGCGGTTCCGGCCGGCCCCGCGTTCGGTATCGGGTTCTTGCCCTCTGCCCCTTGCCGGCGGTCCTGCTCCTTTTCGCACTTCTGGCGCCCGTCGCATCCGGGCCCTACGCACAGACCCCAAGTTCCGAGGACGTACAGGCAGAGCTCGACGCGCTCAAGCAGAACATCGAGAGCATCAGCCGGCGGCTGGAATCCGAGCGCGCCAGGCGCAAGAGCGAACAGGCCGCGCTGGCCAGGACCGAGCAGGAACTGGCGAGGATTGCACTGGAACTGCGCGACACCCGGACCGAGCTGGAACAGGTCCGCGCAAGACAACGCGAGCTGCAGGAGCGGGCCGACGAGCTCGAAACGAACGTGGAGACTCGACGCAATGCGCTCGCCGAGCAGCTTCAAATCGCCTACCGTATCGGCAGCCGGTCACGGCTCAAGGCGTTGCTGAACCAGGAGGACCCGGCCGAGATCAGCCGTGTGCTCGCCCTGCACGGCTATCTCGGGCGCGCCCGGCTGGACGCCATCGCGGCGCTGAACGAAGAACTTCAGCGGCTCGAAGCGGTTCGAATCGAGCAGCAGCAGGTGGCCTCCAGGCTCCAGTCGCTTGTCCAGCGTCAATCCGCCGCCAAGACAGGCCAGGACGAGGCCCTGGCGCGGCGCCAGACCGCACTGGAGGCGCTGGACAGCAGCATTCGCGACCAGGCCGAGCGCCTGGCAGAGATGCAGGATGCGGCCGCGGAGCTGGAAGCGCTGTTGGGCGAATTGGCCAGCGCGCTGGCCGATATTCCGCCGGAAACCGCGATTGCGCCGTTCGCCGAGCTCCGGGGACGCCTGCCCATGCCGGTGAAGGCCCCGGTGCGCGCGGCTTTTTCCGACGTTCGCAGCGGCAACGTGACCTGGCAGGGCTGGCTGATCGAAACGGAGCTCGGGACGCCGGTGCAGGTCGTGGCTTACGGCCGCGTTGCCTATGCGGACTGGCTGCGCGGCTACGGCATGATGCTGATCGTCGACCATGGCGACGGCTTCATGACGCTGTACGGCCAGAACCAGAGCCTGATCGCCGAGGTCGGCGACTGGGTCGCTCCCGGCGACATCGTCGCGCTGGCCGGCAACACCGGAGGCAACAGCGCGCCCGGCCTGTACTTCCAGATCCGCCGCGACGGACAGCCGGTCGACCCGGCCGGCTGGGTCAAGCGTTAACCCGTCTGGTGCCTGGCTTAACGCAGCCGCAGGTCGGGGCACCGTCCCCGACCGCTTCTTTCATCTGCCACGCCCGAAATCGACTTACGGATAAACGTAACTCGCCTGCAGGCCCAGCGGCAGCCCGGTCAGCCAGTACAACAGCAGGAAGATGGTCCACCCCACCGCCAGCGCGACCGCGTAAGGCAACATCATCGAGATCAGCGTGCCGATTCCCGCGCCCTTGAAGTAGCGCTTGCAGAACACCACGATGAGCGGGAAATAAGGCAGTAGCGGCGTGACGATATTGGAACTCGAATCGCCGACCCGGTAGGCCGCCTGAGTCAGCCCCGGCCCGATTCCCAACTCCATCAGCATCGGCACGAAGATCGGCGCAATGATCAGCCACTTGGCCGACGCCGAGCCGACGAACAGGTTGACGAACGCGGTCAGGCCGATGATGCCGACGATGG